>NZ_BDGT01000049.1 GCF_001748285.1 Thermogemmatispora onikobensis
CGCTATGCGCTTTCCTGAGAAGGGCTACAGTCGGCGAGCATGGGAGACCTACAGCCAGCTAAAAACCACGCCTGTGAGGGTAATGACCCCTGCCCGCCTGCAGGTGGAGATTCTCCTAGATGAAACCAAGACAGCGCTCATCCAGCAGGAGCGAGAGACTTTTACCTACCTGCTGATAGAGTGCATGCACAAAGCGACCGAGCTGAAAAGTCTAAGTCTGCAGAGAGAAACCTTGGCCCTGTATCGCCGGGTGCGTGCCGAAGACCACCCCTGGCACAACGAACGTTCTCTGGTCGAGCTAGCCGATTTGTTCATCAACCGATAGGGGGCAGCGACCGCCCGGCCTGCCATCGCCGGCAGGGGATGGTACTTCAGACCAGGCAGCACCGGAGAGGGGTCTACCGCTAACGCCCCGTTCTCCGGCGTCTGATCGACCGCGATCTCTCTGCTGCTGGCGTGACCGATTCAGCTCGACAGACACGCCCGATATGCACCGAAAATGCGCTTGTGCCTTCCTGAGCGGTGCTGATCTGCTCAGCGGCGGGATGCTCCTGGACCAGGCATCTCCCCCTGGCAGTAACAGCTCAGACAGGAATAGCACAGGCGTTTTTTTCTCACCTCTCCCATCCTCTGGAAAAAGTTCGAACAGCTTCTGAGAGCCTTCCTTTCCTCCCTTGACTATCCTGTTCCAGGAGCTTGAAAGGAAAGGAGATATACAACCTATGGCTACGTCACCCCAGCCATTAACAGATGCGCATGAGCGATCCCCATATTCCTGTCCGCGCTGCCGTCAGCATCAGCGCCTGCTCCTGCAGGAGGCCACCGACCGCGGCCAGCCGCTCCTGATCCTCTCGCCGCGGCTTCCCTCGCCACACTGGTTCCAGCAACTACGCCGTCTGCTCTCTCCCGAGCAAGAGGAGGCCCGCGCATGATCCGCCACTGGCTCAGGCACCTCTTGCAGGCCTCGCCTCACCCCTCCACCGCTGCAGACTCAGCCGCGCCGCCTCCGGCAGCTCCCGGCGCCCTGACCCCAACCGGTCCCGGCGACACCTACGTGCTGCCACGCACCCGCCAGGAACAGGACCGCCTCGACCTGCAACACTTCGCCCTGCGCCAGTTCCTTGGCAGCCACTTCCTGGCTCCCGTCCGCGACCCGCGCGCCATCCTCGACGTCGGTACCGGCAGCGGCATCTGGCTCCGCGAGGCCGCCCGCTGCTGGCCCCAGGCTCGCCTCATCGCCCTCGACAAAGACCTCTCCCTCCTGCGCACCCCTTTGCCGCCACACTGCCAGCCCGTCCAGGCCGACCTGCTCAGCGGCCTCCCCTTCCCTGACGCCTCCTTCGACTACATCCATCAGCGCCTCCTCGTCGCCGCCATCCCCCTCACCGCCTGGCCCGGCGTTCTCAGCGACCTCCTGCGCGTCACCGCCCCAGGTGGCTGGCTCGAATTCGTCGAGGCCACCGGCCAGGTCTTCCACGAGGGACCACACCAGGCCCGCGTCCGCGCCTGGTTCGAAACCCTGGCCGCCCGTCGCGGCCTCCATCTGACCGCACCGCTCCAAATCCCCGACTGGCTGCGCTCCCTTGGCCTCCATCCCACCGTCCGCGCCTACGAGACCCCCCTCTTTGGCAAAGCCTACGGCGCTCCCCTCTTCCGCCGCGACCTGCTCGCCTCCCTGCAGAGCGTCGCCCCCATTCTGGCCAGCGTCAACCAGGTTCCCCTGAGCCTGGTCGAGGAGACCTTGAGCGCCCTACCCGCCGAATGGGAGCGCCAGCGCACCTGCTGCGGCCTCCTGACCGTCTGGGGGTGCAAGCCATGAGCCGCCATCGCCACCGTCGTCAGCGCTCCAGGCGTCCCACCAACGACCTGCTGGCCGGTCTCTCGCCCGTGCTCATCCCCGGCCCACTAGAGTGGGCCTTGACCGGGCGCACCATCGAAGATCTCCAGCTCCTTACCATCACCCTCCTCTCGCCACGCGCTCAACAACTCTGGCAGCACTGGCAAGAGGAGCGCGACCCACGCTTTCCCACGTCCACCAGCGGACGCCTGGGCAAGGGCGACCGTCACCTGCTCCGACTCCTGGTCGAGCTACAACAAGGTCTGGACCTGCTCCAGGCCCGCTGCCAGGAAACCATCGCGCGCGATCCCGACCAACCCATCTATTTCCACACCAGCGAGATCCCGCGCCTGCGCCGGCTGCTGAGCCTGACAGACCGCATGCTGCAGGAGGTGCATAGCGCGAGTCCCGAATCGGCTACCCTGCAGATGAAGCTTGGTCAGCGGCTCATCCGCTACCTCTCCCGCACCTTGCGCGACCATCCCCGTCGCGAGCACCTTAATTAAGCCGCCGAGCGAGGTCCTCGTGCGTGGGCCAGGGTGCTGGATGATCGTAAAGGGGGTAATACTTTAGGAGAGCCATACAATTGGCAACATCCACAGCTACCAGGCTTTCACCTGACGCTTGCTGGCAGCGATGGAGATGACGCCAAGCCCTATCAGCTGCAAGCAATTCAAGCAGCCTCCACCCAGAACTCTGGCCTCTTCCTCAGCCTGACCCTCTGCCCCTGGGATAACGCCTTCTCCCTTTTCATGGCTGCCCCAGGCAGGCGCCGAGCCAGCGTCACAACAAAGGAGCTACCCGCCACGTACGAGCCTCAGCGAGCCTCAACCCAAGCCGAGGCCCTCGTGAGCAGATAGCTCCTCGTTCCGGCTCACCTTGCCCTCTAGCGAGAGCGAAGCGCCTGATCCCTGCCGGTCAGCATCAGGCTCACGCCAGTTTGTTTGCCGGCGCGCGCCCTGTCTCTTCTCCTACTCGATCAGCAACTCCTCCAGGCAGCGCTCAATGGTGCTGGCCGAAGGATAGTAAGCCGTCTCCTCCGGCTCGTTATAGGGGGCCGCCGGCGCCGGCAGGGCCGAGATCAGGCGCGGCGTCGCATCCAGATCATAGAAACAATGCTCTACAATCCATGAATGCACATGGCGCGCGAAGCTCGTCAGATCCGGCTCTTCCGTCACCACCACCACCCGATTCGCCTCGCGCACCGCCGCCCGCAGCGCCTCCTCATCGAACGGCATCAGCGTCCGTAGATCCACAATCTCGATAGCCCCGCCATGCCGCTCGATCACACTGGAAGCAGCAATACAGGCTTCCAGCACCATCGTCCCCCAGCTCACGATCGCCACCTGCGGCGTTCCCTCGCCCAGGCACAGCCGGCGGGCCTTGCCGATCGGCAGCGTATAATAGCCCTCGGGCACCTGCCAGTACTGGGCCATCGCCTCAAGCGGGCGCCCGTGGCGATCCTTCGGCGGCTCCGAGCGATAGAGACGCCCACGCTCCAGAAAAACCACCGGCGACTGCGAGCGCGCCGCCTCCAAGAGCAGCCCTTTGGCATCGAACGGCGTCGCCGGGCAGAGCGTGATCATCCCTGGCACATTCGTAAACCACTGCTCGCCCGCATTCGAATGACCAAAGGCCCCACCACCAGCGGCACTACTCGAAATGGGACCGCCTCCTCCACTGCCCGACTTCGTGCGGATCAGCAACGGCACCCGCCAATCGCCAAAGTTCTGGTAGGAGATACGCGCCGCCAGGCGAATCGTCTGCGCCGCCGACTGATGATAATCCACAAACTGAATCTCGGCACAGCGCGCACGCCCGTCAGTCATGGCCGCCCCGGCGGCGACTCCAATGATCAACTGCTCATTGAGGGGGCTACTGATGGCTCTCCCAGGGAAATGCGTAACCAGCGAGGCAGTGGCGCCGAAAACGCCCCCTTTTGGACTCCCCACATCCTGACCATAGACGAAGAAATCAGGGTCGCGCTGCGCCAGCTCAGCCAGCGCCTCATTAATCGCGCCCAACATCGTTGTCGGGCGCCTGGCCCCACGCGGCGTATTTTCCTGCCACTGCGGAACATAAACCACATGCTGCAGAACTCGCTCGGGCGTCGGTTCCGGCTCCTGCAGCACACGCTCCTCGGCCTGTTGCAGCTCGGCTCGTACCTCACGGCGCAGGCGCTCAAGATCAGCCTCCTGCAGATAGCCATGCTCCACCAGCCAGCGACCATAGTTAGCCACCGGATCTTTGGTCGCCTTGGTAAACTCGACCTCCTCCCGCTTGCGGTACGAATAGATATCCGTACTGCTGGAGTGAGGATCGAGCAGGCCGAGCTTCAGATGCATCAAGGCCGGGCCTTGCCCCGAGCGCACATACTCAGCCAGGCGCGCTGTCGCCTCAAAAACTGGGATCGCGTTTGTGCCATCGACCTCCTCGGCAGAGATTCCGGCAGCGCGCGCCCACTCGACCAGCGAGCCAGCCCACTGAAGCGCCGACTCAGTGGTGATGGCCCACCCGTTATCCTCAACAATCATGAGAATCGGCAGGCGGTGCACCGAGGCCAGGCGGAAGAGCACATTGAAATCGTTGGTCGCTACGCCGCCATCGCCGGTCGTGAAGACCACGATCTCCTTGCTCCCGTGCCGCTTGAGCGAGAAGGCCACCCCGCCGGCAAAGGGGGCCAGCGCCGCCACCTCGCTGAAGGTCGGCAGAATGCGATGGCGTCGGCTGCTGTAGTGCGAGGGCATATTGCGACCGGCACACATCGGTCCCGTCGTGCGCGAGTAGGCTTCCCGCAGCGGACCATAAATGTCGCCCGTCCGCTGCAGCCATGCCGCCAGGTCACGATAGTAGAGGGAGAGCCAGTCTTGCGGATCAACGGCAGCTACTACGGCGGCCATGCTCTCGTGCCCACCGCACCCAATATAGAAGGGAAACTTCCCTTGCGTCTTGCGCACTTTCAGCAGCTCGTTGATGCTGCGCGCCATCAGCATGGTGCGGTAAAGCGCAACGGGATCTTCAGGCCGCGCGCCCGTTTTGGATTCCGCTGCCTGCACTTCCAGAGTCATTGCTACTGCCTCCAATCGTCTACGCTGACATCTCGACCCGGCTCCATTGTCCAGGGTTTTTTTCACTGGCATTATAGAATCGACTTTTGCGAAAAGCAACCACTAGAGCCACAAGCCCAACCTGAAAAATAGGCCAGAGTGGGCAAAACAGGCAGCAGCCTAGCCCCTCCTTCGCTCGTCTGCTAATCGGCTGATAGCCCTCAGCAGGCCGGCCCGGCCCCCTTTGATCCTCCCCTTCTCTGGCCGCGCTATTGCTAGCCCGCGCACCGAGGGCGTATAATGAGCAGTGCATCTGGCGATGCACCGGCTTCCTTCTACGACCCTGCAAAAGAAGATCAAGGCGTGAATCGTATGAAAACGCATCTGGTGGTGTCGACGTGGAGCTAGCGACTACTCAGCCTTCACTATCCACGACGCAGCTACGCGACCTCTATCAGCGCATGTTACTGACGCGCCTGGTTGACGGCCACTGTTGGCAACTCCACCAGAGTGGGCGCATTGGCTTCGTGGCCAGCTGTCGCGGCCACGAGGCGGCCCAGGTTGGCAGCGCCGCCTGCATTCGCCCGAGCTTCGACTTTACCCTGCCCTACTACCGCGACCTGGGGGTCGTCCTCACTCTCGGGATGACTCCCTACGAGATCTTCCGCACCTACCTGCAGGGCTGGCCAGGCAGCCTGACCGACCCCGACCAACGCCTCCATCGCCCGATCCAGCACTGGGGCTATCATAAACACAATATGATTAGCGGCCCCGTCCCCGTGGCGACCCAGATTCTGCACGCCGCAGGCATCGCCTTCGCCTGCAAGCTGCGTAAAAGCTCAGCCGTGGCAATCGCCTACTGCGGCGACGGCGCCACCGCCGAGCCGGATTTCCTGGAAGGACTCACCTTTGCCGCCCAGCAACGCCTGCCTGTCCTCTTCATCTGCGAGCAGGATTGCTCACTCGACGCCCAGGTTTTCCGCCTCTCCCCCGCCCGCCTCCCCTCCGGCCTCACCTATCGCTGCGTCGACGGCAGTGATATCCGCGAGGTCTACGCTTTCACAAGCGAGGCGCTGGAACTGGCTCGCACCGGCCAGGGGCCGATCCTGCTGGAGATGCTGGTGACGCGCGGCTCCCCCGAGCAGGCTGAGGCCGAGTGTGATCCGCTTTCCCATTGCCGGCGCCTGCTAGAGAACAGCGGAGCCTGGGACGAGGTATGGCATGCTCAGCTGACAGCTCGCCTGCGCGCCGAGGTTGAGCAGGCCCTAGAGGATGCACTGCGCGACAGTCACCTGAGCGAGTCGGCTGAGAGCCAGCCCGCCAATCCCGCACCCCAGCGCCGCGACCGCGAAGGAGGATGATACGCCTTGCCACGCCAGAATAGCCGTCCTAGCGCGCTCTTTGAAACTCTGCTCTACGGGGCCGACTACAACCCCGAGCAGTGGCCCGCCTCGCTCTGGCCAGAGGATATGCGCTTAATGAAGCTGGCGGGCCTTAATATGGTCTCGATCAATATTTTCTCCTGGGCCTTGCTTGAGCCAGCCCTGGATCAGTACGATTTCTCGCAGCTCGACCGCGTGATGGATCTGCTGGCCGAGCACGGCATCGCCGCCGATCTGGGCACGGCCACCGCCGCCCCTCCTCCCTGGATGAGTCGCCACTATCCCGACATCCTGCCGGTGACCCGCGAGGGCCTGCGCTTCTCCCACGGCTCACGGCAGCACTTCTGCCCCAACAGCAGAAACTACCGCCGCGAGGCCGCTGAGCTGGTCCGTCAGCTGGCCCTGCGCTACCGCAAGCATCCCGCGCTGCGCCTCTGGCACGTCAACAATGAATACGGCTGCCACGTCCCGGCCTGCTACTGCGATAACTGTGCCGAGGCTTTCCGCTCCTGGCTCCAGCAGCGCTACGGCTCGCTGGAGGCCCTCAATGAAGCCTGGGGGACCACCTTCTGGGGCCAGCGCTATTACCACTGGGAGGAAATCCTCCCCCCACGCCTGACGCCAGCTCAGCCCTCTCCCAGCCTCTGCCTGGATTACCAGCGCTTTATGTCCGCCTCCTTGCTGGAATGCTTTTTGAACGAGGCCCGCATTCTGCGCGAGATCACGCCCCATGTACCGGTGACAACTAACCTGATGGGGGCTTTTAAGCCGCTGGACTATTTCGCCTGGGCTCCCCACCTGGATGTGATCGCCTTCGATAACTATCCAGCACGCACCACACCACCCAACGAGGTGGCTTTCGTCCATGACCTGATGCGTTCGCTCAAGAGCGGTCAGCCACATCTGGTGATGGAGCAGGCCCCTGGTCCCGTCAACTGGCGCCCGCAGAATCCCCAGCGCCGCCCTGGCGAGCTGCGCCTGCAAAGCCTGCAGGCCGTGGCACGCGGCGCCAATGGCGTCCTCTACTTCCAGTGGCGCCAGTCGCGCGCTGGCGCGGAGAAGTTCCACAGTGCCATCGTCTCCCACGATGGCAGCGAGCGCGCACGCATCTTCCGCGAGGTCGAAGCGATCGGCGCCGAACTCAAGCAGCTCGCCCCCATCGTCGCCGGCAGCCGCCTACCGGCTCAGGCGGCCTTGCTGATGGACTGGGAAAACTGGTGGGCTGTGGAATATCAGCCAGGCCCCAGCGATCGCCTTCGCTACTGGGATCTGCTCCTGGCCTACCATCAGCCGCTCTACGCCGCGAATATCCCCGTAGCGGTGGTCTCACCAGAGAGCAACTGGCAAGGCTACCGGCTCTTGATCGCCCCCTTGCTCTATCTGCTGCGTCCGGGCCTGGCCCAGAAGCTGGAGATGTTCGTAGCGGAAGGCGGAATCTTGCTGACGACCTTCTTTAGCGGCATCGTCGATGCCAACGACCGCGTGGTGACCGGCGGCTATCCGGCTGAACTGCGGCGTTTGCTGGGCCTGCGTGTGGCCGAGTTCGATCCCTGGACCGCGGAGATGAGGAACACGCTGGTCATCGAAGAGGGTCCACTGCAGGGACGCTACGCCTGCAGTCTGTGGGGCGAGGTGCTGGAGCTGGAAGGCGCCCAGGCCCTCGGGCATTTCGCCAGCGACTACTATGCCGGCGGCCCCGCGCTGACCGTTCACCACTTTGGCCAGGGCCACGCCTACTACCTGGCAACTCAGCCGGAAGAGGCTTTTCGGCAACGGCTCCTGACCCGGCTTTGCCAGGAGGCGGGCCTGACCCCCTTGCTGGAGGCCCCTCCCGGCGTCGAGGTCTCGCGCCGCCTGACCCCAGATGCACGCAACATCTACTTCCTTTTGAACCATAACCAGCAGGAGGTCACGCTCTCCCTGCCCGATGGCCATTTCCGACGGCTGCCCCAGGGAGAAACGCTCAGCGGACAGGTGCGCCTGACCCCATATGACGTAGCGGTCCTGCAGGAGGAAAGCTAGCCAGCCCGGCGCGCGGTCTCGCTCATCAGGGTCTGGCCTCTGCCCCCTGGCTCTCGCCCTCCCTGCTGCCGCCGCCACTCTCCAGGCCGCCGCCGCGCCGCGCTCTTGTGCCCTAGGTCAATCCCTGATCCTCGGCGGTGCTGCTGCGCTGGGCCCGCAGCACAGCCTCGGCCTGGTTGAGCAGCGCGTCCTCGATGCGCTGCCGATGTTTGGGCAGAGTGTTCGCCGGCAGGTCCTGGGGCGGGAAATAGCGACAGTCGCGCGCCTCTTCGGTAGGAGTGAGCGCGCCACCTACGACGCGACAGCGGAAGGTCAAAACCACTTCCTGCTTCTGGGGCTTGGAGTAGACGCCCACCAGCCGCTCGACAACTACCTCAAGGCCGGTCTCCTCGCGCACCTCACGCTGTACCGCCTCGTCGACCGTCTCCCCCAGCTCCATCCCTCCCCCGGGAAGGTTCCACCAATCGATATCGTTGCGATGCACGAGCAAAACTCGTCCCTCGTCATCGAAAATGAGAGCAAAGACCCCCACACGGAAGTGGGCAGAGCCACCCGCCAGCGCCTCTGCCCCGATCTCGGCGTTCTGCATTCCTTTCCTCCCTGAGTGAGCGTGCGTGGCCTGTGCCCATACCATCATCCGATCTCCAGCCTCTTTTCCGCTCTGGCTCAGTCGCTGAGGCCATAGAGCCGCCAGGCATTATCGTGCAGAATGAGCTGGGCCATATGCCGGGCCTGCTCGTAGTCTAGCTCTTCCGCATCGATCATCTCCTGGAGAACCTGGGCCAGAATGGCGCGTCCGCGCAGGGCGGCTGCCCAGTGCATTTCTGGCAGATGAACGCCATCAGAGCTGTAGACGAGTTTGCTGGCAGGGGCTACTCCAAGGGCCTGGCGCGTAAAGGCCAGCATTTCCAGCCGATCGACAAAGGGAATACAATACGAAAGATCGAAATAGACATGGGGATAGATTGCCGCCAGATAGGCGCCTAATTGAACATAGGGATAGCTTTCATGCAGCAAGACAATAGCCATCCCACGATAATCACCGCGCTCCATAATGTTGCGCAGATGTAGCGGGTTACCCAGCAGGAGATTCGTATCACTATCGCCATAGCCTGTATGGAACTGCACCGGCAGTCTTTGCTGAGAGGCATAGTGAAACGCAATATGGAGCAAGTAGTCGAGCAACGGCTTATGATTGATGCGCAGCGTGCCCTGACGCAACCCCTCGGCTCGCGCCTGAGCGAAGGCTGCCACTGCCTCATCCTTGGTCCACTCCAGAATATTGAGGCCCGTGCGATAGGCCGCAATGCTTTTGAAGCCGCAGTAGCCGCGCTCGCGGATGGTGCTCACCTCCTGCTCATAGTGAGCAACCATCTCATCGAAGTCGCTATAGGCCATGACGAGGCGCTGCATGAGCGGCTCCAGGCGGAAGAGCCTGGCTGCGCGACAGTGACCCAAGGCGCCCATCCGCTCCGGGGAATAGACATGCGGGCCTTCAGGGAAGCCCGTGTCGATGACCAGGGCGGCAAAATTCGCCGCTTGCAAGAGGCGCGCTAGCAGGGCATCGCTCTCCAGAGCATTGCGAGCTGCGATCAGCTCCTCTTCGCTCGCCGAACAGCCATAGAAGGCCGTCGCCTGGCGCACCAGCCAGAGGTAGTAGACCGACTCGCCTACATGACGCTGGGCAAAGCTGGGATCAGCGGCTTCAGTAAAATAGCTGCGGAAACGTACCAGATCCATTTGCTGATCGAGCAAGACCGGATGGCAGTGATTATCAACGAGCGGTATATCGCTGAGATCGAGCATGGTAACCCTCGCGCGCTATCATATGAACTGAGGTCGTCCCGCTCATGATAGCAGCCCCAGGGGTCAACAATCAAGCCCTACCGGGCCAGCGCCCGCCCGCGAGCAGCACCCCTGCACGATGAGGCGCACCCGCGAGCGGGCCGAGCGGGCTTGTCGGCAAGCTGGTCTTGCTGGCGCCCGACCACGCCGTCCCTGCTCTGACCACTCGCTCGACCAGCAGAGGCTCTCTGCAAGCCTCTTGCTCTTCAGACGTCCTTGCCGACCATGACCTCGGTCGACTTGATGATCGCCACCACCTGATCGCCTGGCTGCAGCTGCAGCGTCTCCGCTGAGGTGCGCGTGATAGCTGCAACCAGCTCCTGACCATCAGGCAGAGCGACCGTCACTTCAGCCATCACATCGCCAAGCTTGACGGCCTTGACCGTGGCCTGCAAACGATTGCGTGCACTAAACTGCAGAGCCATGATGCATCGTCCCCCTTTCGCCCGGTTCAGCCGGGCGGCGAGCACGCTCCAACGTGTTGCCTGCCCGTTCCGTGGCTCATACAAACCGCGAGCATGGCAGCGCCTCCTTGCTCACGAGGAGTTCCGCCATGCTCGCTCGTCGTTACGTTGCGCTTACACTACACAATACGGCGCCAGTGCGCCCGAGGCTTCAGAGTCCAATACAGACCGATTTCAGCTCGGTATAGTTCTCCAGGACCTCGTGGCCCATCTCGCGCCCCCACCCGGATTGCTTGTAACCACCGAAGGGCAATGCGGCATCAAAGACATTATAGCAGTTGACATAAACCGTACCGGCTCGCAGCTGCTGCGCCAGGCGATGAGCCTTACTGATATCGCGCGTCCAGATGCCCGCCGCCAGCCCGTAGACCGTATCGTTAGCCACCGGCGGGATCTCATCCAGCTCCTTGATGGGCATGGCCGTGACCACCGGCCCAAAGATCTCCTCCTGCACCACCTTCATATCCTGGCGCACATTGACCAGGACCGTCGGCTCGACGAAGTACCCCTGGTCGCCGTAACGCCTGGCCCCACAAAGCGGGGTAGCCCCATCGGCCAGGCCGGCCTCAATGTAGCCGGAGACACGCTGCAGCTGCTCCTCAGAAACCAGCGGCCCCATCTGCGTCGCCGGATCAAAACCTGGCCCCAGGCGAATCTTCTTGGCCTCTTCGGCCACGCCCTCGACAACGCGATCAAAGACCGCCTGCTCGACATAGAGGCGCGACCCGGCGCAGCAACACTGCCCGTGGTTGAAAAAGATGGCATGGGCCGCCCCCTTGATAGCACGGTCAAGGTCGCTATCCTTGAGCACGATATTCGGCGATTTGCCGCCCAACTCCAGCGTCACCTTTTTGAGATTGCCCGCAGCAGCGTGGACGATAAGCTTGCCAACCTCCGTCGAACCAGTGAAGGCGATCTTATCGACGTCGGGATGGGCCGCCAGGGCCGCGCCCGCGGTCTCGCCAAAACCGGGCACGATGTTGACGACCCCATCGGGGAAACCCGCCTCCTGGATCAGCTCGCCCAGGCGCAGGGCCGAAAGCGGGGTTTGCTCAGCCGGCTTGAGGACAATGGTACAGCCAGCAGCCAGAGCCGGGGCCAGCTTCCAGGCCGCCATCAAAAGGGGGAAATTCCAGGGGATAATCTGCCCAACAACGCCTATCGGCTCGCGCAAGGTATAGGCGAAATAGTCGCCCGGCGTGGAGATCGGAATGGTATGGCCTTCGATCTTGGTCGCCCAGCCCGCCTGCCGCTCTGCAGCGCTAAGTAGCGGTATAGCTTGTCTTTGGCACGGGAAGGCAAATGGCTTCTCGATCTTAGGCTACTGTTGCACGCTTTTACAGAATGCTGTGAAGGTTACACTGTTAGTAGGCTTTTTTACCCTGAAAGGCTTCCCCTTAGTTCTCTCTGGAGCTTTCTCCCCTGTCATTAGCTCGCTTCTGTTCAATACATTGCTGGAATTCCTGGATCAGCCGTGACGGGTTGGGCTCCCAAGGGTCAAGCTCAAAGGCATCAGGCGCCAGGTCACGTCGGGGGGCAAAGTACAGGTGTTTGATTAGCAGCCAGCCTTCTCGGCTCCACGGGAATGTGTACAGCCGTCGGAGTCTAACCTGCGGATATTGATCACACCAGAACTGCACCAAGCTGTAGAGTAGTTGACGGAGGTGAATTCGAGCCTGGGGACGGACTACAGTTGAAAGTACAAATGCGTCATACTCGCCTGGCTCATAGGTCAGGATAGCTTCAGGGGGGATATCCTGCTCCTGGATTTCACGCCGCAATAGTTTCAAGATGGTGTCCATCTCTAGGGGCATGATGGTAATAGCCCCAAGGACGCTCCTGCGGTCCTGTGCGTCGAATAAGATCCTGCACATGTATGGGTTTTTCTGCCACCACCGGTATGTGATCTTGGGATCAACTGTTCCTTCCGGTCCATACATCTCGAAGTCGAGTGCTAGTACGTAGGGAAGATCTCCCTCTCTGATCCAGTCGGTGGCGACGGTAATGGGAGGCTGCTGTTCCTTACCCTTTGTCTTCGTCTTGCCTTTGGTTTGAGAGGAAGAGAGTTTCTCAATATCCGAGCGCAGATATAGTGCGCCTCTGTCTTTCCCTGGGGGGAGTTGCTTTCGAATATGCTCCGCGTGGCGGTAAAAAGACCTCCCCGAGAGGCCCGTTACTTCGACGAAGAGGGGAATGGCTTCCTTCGCTTCCAACCATTGTTTCTCTTGCTTACTCATAGATTTCCTTATCTGGTTTTGTCAGGAGCTTTGTCAGTAATTATAGCACAGAAGTGGCTCAAGGCAAGCAGGCTAAGTGCGTCAGTCAGTTGTCTTGTAGTATTGACAATGTCACTTTTAGCTGCTATAATTACTGACAGATGTGCCGTTTGTCACTAGATATACTGTTGCTGCCGACATTTGGAAACCATTTTGTCACTTTATGGAAAATGTGTCAGTGACATGGCACGGTTGTTGGCAGAAGTACTTTGACAACTATATGCAGCTTGGGGGTGTTCTGCAGGGGAGCCAAGCACCTGGGTGACATGTGGCAAGGAGAGGAGGCAAGGCCGGCGAGCTGGAGGTGACTGTTCTCAGGTTGAGAAGGGGCTGGCTCGCTCGGAGGTGTGCGGCATCTTCCCTGTATATGCCTATGCCTTGTGGGGACAGTAGTTCCTGGGGGTCTGCCTCTCTCCTGGGAGAGCATGCCACACAGCAGTGGTTGCCCGGCCCTTTCTGCCTCTCTTGTCTGTCTTTTCGGTTTACATCGGTGTCTCGTTCTCCCTAAGGAGGTCCTCGTGTCTGCCTTCCCGTCTTTCCCTCCTGTCGTTCCCTCTCGATTGCGTCGGCGACGCGCTCGGAGAGCTGCGCGTACACCCTGGGCAGTGCCTTATGCACGTCTGGTGGCGCAGGCGCGTCGTCTGTTCTGTGGGCACACGGTGCTGGTTCCCTCTCCTGTCGGTCTTCATCCTGACGGGACCCCGGCCTTCCGTTGGGGTCGGGGAGTCGTGACTTCCGTCGCTGACGACGGAAGTGTCTGCGTGGTGTTCTTCGAGTCGGGCAGGAGCCACAAACAGTGTTTTGGCGTCTCCTTTGCCCTGCAGCAGTTTCGGGTGCTCTCTTCCTAGCCCCCTATTCTGATCAAGGAGGTGTTCTATGTCCCCTCTGTCTTCTCTCTCGTGGCGGGTTCGCTGGCGCGGACGGGTATGGTATCCCAATGAGCTGGAGGAACTCCTGCGGCTGTGTGGACGTGACCCTGCAATCCTACAGGAACCCGCAGCGGTCGTGATTGATCCTGACTTGGAGGACGAGGTCATTTGCGACACGTTTCAGAACATTCTCTTGACGATTGCCACCGCCCTGGGGACTAAAGATGCTCTGCTCTTCTTCCATCCCCAGAATACCGAGGAAGACTGGTACCTCGCGGGACGACTTCACTATGACCTTGGGGGAGAGCGTGGGCCGCATGCGCTGCTGCTGACTCAGCAGCGCGCTCGGACGCTGGTGGGTCAGCAGCCGGAGCGAGAGAAACTGATCACTGCTTTCCTGACTGGGTTCGTGCAACGTTTTCTGGAAGACCAATGCCTCCCTCCCCAATACTGTCCCTTGCTGGTCCCTCAGGGGGTGTTCCTGGAGGTGGTGCCTGTGCGTTCGGAGGGGACTCCACCCACACGCATGGACCAGGAACCGACGGAAGCTTCCTCAGGTTCCACCGGCTGGTTGTTGCTGCAGCCTGGGAAACGCTCCCCCTATGTGGTATGTTTCCCAGCCCCAGCTCCTGGGTCCGTCCAGATTGACGAGCGTGGGTTGAACCGCCCCTATCCCTGGTGGTGAGATACACCGCCAGCGAGGTGTTTCTGGGGAGGTGTCTCGCTTCTCTGCCGGGCTTTCCCAGGTGCACCTCGCACTGCTCCTTCTGTTAGCATGCACACCTGGAAAGGGGGCATTCGTGATCCCAGCAGCTACAGAGCGGGTGGGTCAGGAGGAGCCAGAGGACGCTGCTGCCTCTCCTGTTCCCCTGGAGATCCTGCTGGCCCAGGTAGAGACCTTGCTGCGACGTCCGGGTCGACTCTTCTGGGTCGGGGCATCGCCGGCGCTGCCTACCCTCTGGTTCTTCTGGCCTCCCTGGTTCGCCCCGGATCGGCGGGGCCGCTTCCTGGAAACCCGCCGGGCGTACCTGGAGGCCCTTCGGGAGGTGCTGTGTCGCATTGAGCGGCTGCGCCGGGTGCCTGATCCTGCCCGACAGGGCCAGGCTTTCTGGCTCGCTGAGCACCTACGGGCGGAACTGCAGGAGCGGCTCACCTGGTATGAGATCCGCCCAGGACCAACCTGGCCGCCCTGGGATGGGCCTGTCCGCTCCTCACGAGCAGGCCGGTCACGGGGGGCTGATCCTTCCAGCACCCCATAGGCCAGTCTACGCCACAGCCCCGTACATGCCACGTTCAGCAGTGCTGTTTTCTCCCCTCCGTCTGTCTGCGTTGCTCCTGTCGTGCTTTTGTCGCCAAACCTGAGAGGAGGTTTTCTCTCGTCATGACCGCTCCATCCCCTTCCCAGTCTTTCTCCACAGGCATTCCGCTGCGAGCCAGTCGCCTGCACCCTGCGGCAGCGGCTCCTGTGACCGCGGACCGGGTCCCTCTGACAGAGCCGGAGATGCCTGCGGATGGTTCCCCTGGCTCCGGTCGCTCGCGCACGCCTCAGACGCCGCGCCGGGGACGGGTACGGGCTGCTCTGAGTCTGGGGACAGGAATGCTGCTGGCCCTGTGCTGGCTCGGGTGGCTTGGTCCCACCCTGGGGGCATGGTGGCAGCAGCAGCAAGCCCAGTATGCCTATGGCACAGCCCGGGTCAGTCAGCTTGATGTCGTAGTGCATGGCCAGGTCCACCATTTCCTGGGGCAGGACTGGCACGGCACGATCCTGGTCGTGGAGATCACTGCCCCGGCTTCAGCCTCGGGTCCTGGCTCGGCTGTCGCTGGGGTGGGGGCAGTGCGCCTGTGTACTTTCCCCCAGGTGGTGCAGGAGGCTCCCGGTGATCTCCCGCGCGTAGTGACCCTGCAGGTGCAACCGTCGAGATCGGGACAGGCGCCTGTGATCCTGGTCCGGGTCGACGGTGTCCCCTTTCAGCTCGTGTGTCATCTAACCGCACGAGTTCCTGACGAGCTGGCTCCTGCTGTGCAGGTTCCTGATGCGCGGCTGAGTGACGTTCCAGCAGGGTCCTCGGGGGTGGGCAATGGCTAAGTCCGGTCCCCTGGAGCCTTTCCCCAGTTGTGAGCCGCCCGCTCCTGATGCTCCCTGGCCCCACTGGCTGGCCTGGCTCTCCTGGGCCAGCCACCAGGTCGGTGCCTACGAGATCGCCCTCTCGCTGGCGGATCTGGATCGCCTGACCCGTGGACTGAGACAGCTCTGTCTACGGCTGGAGGCTGAGACCGCGCGCGCGCATGGCGGACCCCCACACGTGTCTGCCAGTGCAGTGGAAGCGGCCTTGATCCACCAGCAGCATCTGCTCACGGATGCCTGCCAGCAGTGTGATGAGACCCGCCTGCTGGCCGGCACCCTGGCCCGGCGGATCAGTAGCGAGGAGGCGGAGGGCCTGCCCCCCTGGCGCCGGCCAGGGGTCAACAGCCCGGATCGCCTGCGCCAGCAGGTCCGGCAGCAGCTCCTGCTCCTGCAGGTTACTCTAGGCCGCCTGGAGGCTAGCCGGGGTCCCAGAGCGATCAGCAGGACGGTCCTGTTTCCCTGCCCGACAGAGGGAGGAGGTGAGCATCGGTGATCCGTGCCAGAACGGGCCGGTTCCCAGCAGGGACCTGGCTGCTCTATGCGCGTCCCGACGGGCTGAAGGCGGCGGCCATTGTCCAACAGCCACAACAGCGGCCTGGTGAGGATTTCCAGGCGGCCCTGGTCCTGGATGGGCTGTCCGATCAGGAGGTCGAGGCCCTGATCCGCCTGCTCGGGCTGGCCCCCTTTCCCGAATGGCTGCCAGCCGGTCCCGCCAGGACTCGGGCCTTCTTCTCCGTCGACGAGGCGCGTTCTCCTTCTTGCCAGCCTGGTTCAGACGAGTAAGCCTGAACGCGCTGCTTGTGCCAGTTCCCGGTTCTTCCCCTGTTCAGGCCCTCACGTTGTTCGTTCCCTCATCTGCCTACAGATGTGGGTGGGGACCGCTCCCCATCCAGGAGGAAAGGTTATGCAGTGGATGAAAGGACTGTTCCATCGGACAGCTACCCACCCAGAGCGTTCCCTGCGCCGGCTGGAACGCCAGATCGCCGCCTATCAGGCCCGTCAGATGCGCCTGGAGGCCACGATCCAGCAGTTGTGTGCACAACACCTTGCCCTCCAGCTTACCTGGAGGCGGCGCCAGCGGCATCCGGCGGGGGCAGGCCAGCCCGCTCGTGTCTCCCCAGGAGGTCGGCATGCCCTGCGCGACTAGCCGCCTGTCTTCCGGGAGCAGGCCCCGCTCGCCTGCTCCCTCTCCCCATCTGACCCCCCGGCGCCTGCGTGCCTACCGGACCGACCTGACTCTAGTCACCCTGTACCTGAACGATCTGTCCGTCTGCCCCCAGGACGGTGCAGGGAGCGCAGAGACAGGAACGGCTCCCCGTGCTCAGCAGACGCAGACGATCATGGCTTTGGTAGAGAGAAACCTGCGCCTGGTGGTCAGCGTGGCGCGGACCTATGCGCCCCTGCTCCGGGAACAGGCAGCCCTGGACCTGGCTGATCTGATCCAGGAGGGCAATCTGGGGCTGATTGAGGCAGCCAGCCACTATGACCCGGAGCGAGGCACCCGGTTCAGCACGTATGCCACCTGGTGGATCAGGCAGGCGATCCTCCGGGCGATCCGGGCAGCGGATACCATCCGGTTGCCTGAGTATGTCCAGGTCCGTCTTCACACCTCAGCCCCAGGGGGGACAGAGGAGGGCGCACAGCCTGCTCTCCCCGGCTCACAGCCTGTGCCCCGGACGGTCTCCCTGGACGCCCTGACACAGCAAGAGCGCTGGCAGATAGAGGAGCAGTGCGATCCCCGAGCGCCTGATCCCGCTGAGGCCGTCTGCAGTCCCGACGGGGCAGAGGAGCAACGACGCTGGCTGGCAGAGGCGCTGCGGCACCAGTTGACTCCCCGGCAGCGCATCGTGATGGAAGCCCTGCTGGGTTGGGGGGACCGCTGGCGTCCAGCCACCCTGGTGGAGATTGCCCGCGCGCTGGGCCTGCCCCCCGAGCGCGTCCGACAGGTGCGCGAGGCCGCCCTGGCACGGCTGCGAACCGCCTGGCAGGCTTACTGCCAGCACCAGACACCAGAAGAGAAAGGAGTGATCTGCGATGATCCAACCGGATTCTTTTCCCGACAAGGTACCTGAACCTTCTGCCTCGGAGCTGCTGACCGAGGTCTTGAGGCTGCTCAAACGAGAGGACTGCATCCGACTCTACAGTCGGGTCAAGGCCGCGCTCATGATCCAGGAGTGGCCAATCACCCCCGAGTCCAGGGCAAGGGAGGTCCGGCTCAAGCAGGCCGGGTTGATCCTGTTAGGGTATGGCTTCGAGCAAGGATGGGGAAGTACCCTGGCGGCAGTCGATCTGATCCAGCGCTCCCTCCCTTCCAAGAAGCGGGTGCTCCTGGAAGAGGAGGCCCAGGCAGTGGTGCACCGCTGGGAGCAGGCACTGGAGCGCCTGCTCCAGCAGCTTCAGACCGAGCTGGATGGTCACTGATGGCAGGCTCCTCCAGTGCCTGGTGACCAGGGACCATGCAGCCGGAGCCTGTACTCAGCCAGGAGGAGGAAGAGGAAGATCGCTCATCTGCTTCTGGGGGAAGGAGATCGCCCAAGAGACCAGGCGTTTCCCAGGCGCTCCTTCCCTCCAGGAGAAGGTGCCTCTCTCTCCATCAGATGACCGGAAAGGAAAACGAGCGTGGGAACACGTCTTGTGAGAAGGAATACGAAGAGGAAGGAGGAGGCCGATGGCCCAGGTGCAGCGAACGATCCCGCTGCTGCTGCCAGCCGATGAAGACCTGCGTGAGACCCTGGCCGTCTTCCAGCGGGTGCAGCAGCAGCTCTCAGCCCCCTGCTTCAACGGGGGCAAGCCCCTCTCTGCCATGGGGCTGCATCGGGCCTGCTATCACGAGGTCAAGGGCCAGCTCAACGCGCAGATGACCTGCACCGCCATCCGGCTGGTGGCCGCCGCCTACCAGAGTGCCCAGAGCAACCGCCGCCCGCCACAGTGCCCGTTCCAGTTCCGGCGCAGACGGGCGCTGTTTCTGATCGGAGCACGTGGGCGGGACGCCAGCCTGCAGTCCGACGGCATCCTCTCCATCTGGACCGTGGCCGGGCGTAAACGCCTGCCCTCCCAGGTGCCGGAGGCCTTTCAGCCGCGGCTGGCGCAGGCGAAGACGATAGACAGCCTCACGGTGCTGGAACGCAATGGGCGGCTGCTGGGGCGACTGACCATCACGCTGGAGGTGCCAGACCCGCAGCCCCTCCCACCCTCGGATGAGGCAGCAGGAGCGAGCCGGGTCGTGGGGATCGATCTGAATGAGACGAATGCGGTGGTGGCCGTAGATGGACAGGAGCGGGTGCTCTTTGTGAGTGGGAAGGCGGTGAAGGTGCGCAATCGACGGACCGCGAAGACACGGGCGAGACTGCAGCGGAAGCTGGCGGCCCACAAGGCACAGCATCGGGACACCCGCAGTGTCCGACGGGTGCTGAAACGGCTTGGTCGCCGGCAACGACACCGCACCCAGACCTTTGCCCAGACCGTAGCAAAGCGCCTGGTGGAGTGGGTGCCCCCACACGCGGTGCTGGTCTTCGAACAGCTCCAGGTGCCGCCGCCCCAGCAAGAGCAGGTCCGGGGGCGAGCGCTGCGGCGGCGGCTTGCGCTGTGGCAACGCGGCCTAGTCCGGCGCTGGACAGAGCAGCAGGCCCAGGAGCGGGGGCTGTGCGTGGTGGAGGTGAACCCGGCTTACACCAGTCAGATCTGTTCGCAGTGTGGACAGCGGGGGAACCGCCGTCGACATGCGTTCACTTGTCCGCAGTGCGGGTACCAGGAGCATGCCGACATCAATGCCGCTCGGAATATCCGTGATCGCTGTACTGCCCTGCGGGGCAGTGGGCTGCTGTCAACCAGCCCTGAAGCCCGGGCCGACAAGGCTGCGGGCAAGCCCCTGGCTTGAGCCTGGGGCCGTTGACATAGCGGAACATGTCGACGGTCAGCGCCACATCGCCGATGCGCGCAATGCGCAGAGGCTTGCCGTTGTCCAACGATTCAAGCTGAGCAAACTCCTCGCTATGCTGCTCAATGAGGTCGGCCAGCTTCCAGATCAGGCGCCCACGCTCAGAGGGCTTCATCTTGCGCCAGGGACCGCTCTCGAAGCTGCGCCGCGCCGCCTGCACCGCCCGCTCAATGTCCTCTTTGTCTCCCTCGGCAACCTGCGCCAACACTTCGCCAGTGGCCGGATTGTAGACGGGAAAGGTCTTGCCCGAAGCGGCCTCCTCCCATCTCCCCCCAATAAAGAGCTTCTTCGGCCCACTTCCAATGAAGGTCTGGACTTCCGGTAAGACAGCGACATTGCTTTCGGCCAGCGTCATGATCGTTCTCCTTCTTCATTGCTGCTGGTTGACCGCGCCGTCCGTAACGCCTTGCACACAGCCCGTTCTTCAGGGCCGTCCCCAAAAAACGCCACACAAAAGAAGAGTCCCAATGCGATGAGCGTTAACCACGCTGAAACTCGCTCTGCTGGTGAAGACTGCCGTGACGACGAAGCGCGAAGTGGGCGGCAGTATCTTGCTCATCGATTGAGTACTCAATAATTGAGTATAAGCAAAATGCGAAGAAAGTCAAGGGTGGCCGGCGAGAAGAATGGCGGCGAGCCAGCAGATGAGAAGGAGGGGGGGAAGGGTCAGCGGGCGCTCAGAAGCGAGCGCCCGCCAGCTAACTATCGAGCGATAGGGCTGCCAGGGTGGCCACCATCAGGGCTTTGATAGTGTGCATGCGATTTTCGGACTGCTCGAAGACAATGGAGGCTGGCGACTCAAAGACCTCGTCGGTGACCTCCAGAGCCTCCAAGCCATAGCGCGCCGCGATCGAGCGGCCCAGACCCGTCTCAGTATTGTGGAGAGCTGGCAGACAATGCATAAAGAGGACCTGCGGGTTGTGGGTAAGGGCCATGAGCTGGGACGTCACTTGATAGGGTGCGAGGAGCTGGATGCGCTCCCCCCACAGGGCCGGGTCCTCACCCATCGACACCCAGACATCAGTGTAGATGACGTCGCAGCCACGCACAGCCTCGGCGACATCCTCGGTCACCGTGAGGCGGGCGCCACTGGTGGCCGCCAGGGCCTGCACCTCCTGCAGGCGCGTCTCACTGGGCCAGAGCTGGCGCGGACCAGCCAGGCGGACATCCATCCCCATCAAGGCCCCGCCCACCAGCAGCGTATCGGCCATGTTATAGCTCACATTCCCCACAAAGCAGAAGCTCACCGCCTCCAGCGGCTTCGCCACATGCTCCTGCATCGTGAGCAGATCGGCCAGAACTTGCGTCGGATGCGAGTGGGCAGTCATGGCATTCCAGACCGGCACCCCGGCATAGCGGGCCAGCTCCTCGACCGTCTCCTGAGCTGGACCACGGTAGGCGATGCCATCGTAGAGCCGCCCCAGCACACGCGCCGTATCCTTGATGCTCTCCTTCTGCCCGACATGTGAGCCACTGGGGCCAATATAGGTGACATGGGCCCCCTGATCAAAGGCCGCCACTTCAAAGCTCGTGCGCGTGCGCGTCGAGTCCTGTTCGAACAGCAGGACAATATTCTTGCCGCGCAAGTACTGCTCTTCCTTCCCGGCAGACTTGGCCGCCTTCAGACGGCTGGCCAGCGCCAACAGGGCGCGAATCTCCTCAGCGCTGAGGTCCTCCAATTTTAGCAAGTGCCGCTTGCTCAAATTGCAGGCCACGGTTGAGCTAATCCTCCTCAAATAACAGAGCAACAATCTTCTTCGTTCAGCCCAGTCTCCCGCCACCAGGGCGCCCCGCCCAGCCAGCACGACCGGGGGCTGTGTTCATAGGCTACCACGTTCCCGCCCCCGGCGCAAGCCATAAGCAGAGCTATCCGTCAAGCGCCCGCCCACCCGCGGCAGCCAGACCGGTTGAGAAGGACGCAGCTTATCACCTCCCCAGCGCCAGCGCAGCAGAATAGAATCAGGAGGAGGGAGAGCATTCGTCTGTCTCTCCCTGCACCAGGGTCAGGTCTTGTCTCACTGAGGGAAGGATGCGGACCATGCTCGTTGCTTACGGACCAGACGGTCAGCCCGTGGTAGCCGATGAGCGGGCCTTGAGTCAGCTGCAGGAATGGTCGCAGCAGCGCCAGCTGTTCTGTCCCAACTGCCGCGCCGTGCTGCATCTACGCGGCGGACCAGCACGACGGACCCAGCTCCATTTCGCTCATCGCAAAGGAGAATGCCCCTGGAGCACCGAAGAAGAATCGGAGCGGCACATGCGCGGCAAGGCTACGCTGGCCGCCTGGCTGAGCCAGCAATTTCCCGCCGCTCGCGTCACCCTGGAGGAACGGCTCCCTGAGCCGAATCGCATCGCCGACGTCTTCGTGAAACATGCCGATGGCCGCCAGCTGGCCGTTGAGTTCCAGTGCGCTCCTCTGGAACTCGAAGAGTGGCAGCGCCGCCACCTGGCCTATCAGCAGGCCGGCATCACCGATCTCTGGATCATCGGCAGCAATCGGCGCGACAAGCAAGAGGCTTTTCAAGAGGCCATTCTTGAGGTCAGCGGCACCCTCGTCTTTCTCGATCCCCTGCTTACTCCCGCCCGCGCCTGGCTGCGCTGGCCCCTGAGCGCCCAGGCTCTGCAGGCCTGGCAGGAGGAGAGGCCCAGCTCCGCCCAGGCCCCCAGCCTGAGCACCGGCGGCTGGGTCGGGCGCCTGGGCTATGGCATGACCTTAAGCACCACCCTGGGCGAGTTGCGCCTCAATGAAGAGGGCACGATCAATCACCCGCTGCGCCTCGAGCACGAGCGCCGCCTGCGTCTCCGCCATCTGATGACCTTTGCCGACAGCGTTGATGAGGATCTTCTTGCAGCTTATCTCTATAATACAGTTAGTGCTGAGATGATCCAGCGCGTGCTACGTCCCCTGCTGCGGGCCTATCGCAGCGATCCCGACCTGCTGCGTCGCTATAACTATGGGCGAGGCACCCCTGAGCAGCCGGTGCGGGAGGCGGACCGCCAGCGCGTCGCTCGCGCCTGCTCCTGGCTGAGACAGTTGGCCAGGCAGGGTTTTCCGCCCGCACGCTTGCGTGAAGTGACGCAGGAGATCCCTTTCGTCGGACCTTACGCTGCCTTCGTCCGCTACATCGAAATGTTAGTAACGCTCGCCCAAACTCACCGTTGAAACCGTTTGCCATACTCAGGCGTGTTGACAGAGAAGAAAGGCAGCAGTCGGACAGTCGTGCCCATCAGCAGTAATGGCCCGGCTTGGACTGGCCACGCCTTCTCTATCTGGCAGGAAGGAAGGAGGGCAGGATGAACAACTTCTTTCGAGGAGTCCTGGTCGGCGTTGGTATCGGCCTGTTGATTGCTCCTATGCGCGGCGAAGAGATGCGCCGCCTACTCGGCGAGCGGCTGCAGCAGTTGCGCGGCTATCTCCCCGACAACGAGCAACTGAACGAATACATGCAGCAGGTCTCTAGCCGCGTTTCGCAGACCGCTGGCAACGTCAAGGAATACGCGCGCCAGGCCGCCACGCGCGTGCGCGACACTGCCGAGGAACTGGGCAGTCTGGCCCAGAAGTCGGCGCAGGATGTCAGCGAGACCGCACGCTCCCTCAAACCATCCAATCCAAGTTAGCCCAACCTGATCGTTCTGGAGTCGGTCCGGCAGCGCCGCATCTGCACCTGGGTCGAGCATGCCCAACCCAGGTCAGCTTGCGGCCCAAGCGAAGTCTTATCCCGGTAGCGCCTGCCTCTTTCGAGGGGCAGGCGGCTCTGTACCGGGCCCGGCCTTCCAGCTCATGCCTCTGCCACCGCCGGCATCCGATAAGGAATCCGCTCAATCTTCAGATTCATGGCCGCCAGTCGCGGCACAATATTCCCGTAGCCCCGCTCCAGGAAATGGATTCCTGTAATGACCGAGGTGCCGCGTGCAATAGCCGCCGCGATCACATAGGCCAGGCCAGCGCGCAGGTCGGGAATGACAATCTCCTCATCGACCGCCGTAAAGGGCGTCGGGCCAATAATAATGGCACTATGCTCATAATTCATATCGCGATAGCGACACGGCACGCTGCCCAAACAATGCGTCGTCAGCTGCGTCCGTGCCCCCAGCCGATTGAGCGCCTTAAGATAGCCAAAGCGCTTCTCATAGACGGTCTCGTGAATAATCGAGATGCCATCGGCCTGCGTCAGCAGTACGGCAAACGGCTGCTGCCAGTCCGTCGAGAAGCCCGGATAGACATCGGTCTCGATGATCGCTGGACTGAGCGTGCGCCGGCGGAAAAAGCGGATACTGTTGGCGTCGACAAATTCGAAGCCGCCACCCACCTGCTGGTAATAGGAGAGAAAATTGCCGAGGCTATCCGGGCGAATCCCATGCACCGTCACATCGCCATCGGAGGCGCAGGCCAGCGAAGCCCAAGAAGCCGCCTCGATGCGGTCGCCCAGCACTGTCATGCGCGTTCCCGTCAGACGCTTAACCCCCTCCACCCGAATATCTCGACCCGGGGAGG
Source organism: Thermogemmatispora onikobensis (assembly GCF_001748285.1). Classification (NCBI taxonomy): domain Bacteria; kingdom Bacillati; phylum Chloroflexota; class Ktedonobacteria; order Thermogemmatisporales; family Thermogemmatisporaceae; genus Thermogemmatispora; species Thermogemmatispora onikobensis. Next base: position 24,297 of record NZ_BDGT01000049.1, read on the forward strand.
TGAAGATAATCGCCCCCATCGAGCGCAGCATCGTAATCAGCTCAAAGATCTCCGGCTCGATCGCCGCGTTCGAAATCAGCGTTCGCCCCTCGGCCAGTACACTCAAGAAAAGGCAAGTCTCGGTCGCCCCCACACTCGGATAGGGCAGATGGATATGGGTCCCCCGCAACGGCTGCACACGCTGCGCCACGTAGCCCTCGGGCGTCTCCTCGACCAGACCACCGAAGCGCTGAATGGCATCGAGGTGGAAATCCACCTTGCGCGCCCCAATCTGGCAGCCACCCACAACCGGCACCGCGACCCGCTCGAATCGGTGTAGCAAGGCCCCCAGGAGCAAGATCGGCGCCCGGTTGCTGCCAGACTGAGCCAAGGGGACTGTCGAAGCATTGACCGTTGTCGGATCAATGAGCAGTGTCGTTTCATCGAGCTGTTCCACCCGTGCCCCAATCCCCATCAGCATCTCCGCCGTGATCTGGACATCGCCAATGGGCGGCACATTGGTGAGTACTGTTGGCGTCTCTCCTAGCAGGGCCGCCACCATCGCCTTCGTCGCAAAGTTCTTGGCGCCCAGACAGGTAATCTCGCCCACGACAGGATAGCCGCCCTCAATGCGATAGGCATAGGTTGTCTGCTGTGGTGTTCCTAAAGCGTTGGGCATAGGCATCATCATCCCAGTAGCACACACTTCCGCTGAGAACAGCTTGTCCTCAGCTCATTCTTCCCTGCACATGTTCTTGTAACAGCTTAACAGAGGCAGAAAAATGCGACAGCCTGCACATCATTGTATCATCCCTGCGCAGGCTATCGCTTTTTCCAGCCAGGGCGGGCAAGAGGCAGTCGCCGCAGTCCTCCACGATCAAGTGGATCTTCAGCCCTGCTCTGGCCACCTGGCGCTACCAGTACTTTCGGCTAGTACTTATAGAAATGCTGGCTGGCCACCTCCTCCGGCGTCTTCTCGCGGAAGAAATCGGCCTCGGCCCGTTTCACAGCCACATAGGAATCTGCCAGCAACGGCCCCAGGGCCTCCAGCAGGACCGTATCGCGCTCCAGCTCATCCAGGGCCTCATCCAGCGTCGTTGGTAGCCGCCGAATGCCCCGCCGCTCGCGCTCCTCATCGCTGAGGTTGCCCGGATCAACCTCAACCGGCTCCCCCGGATCGATCTGCTGCTGGATGCCATCCAGACCTGCAGCGATCAAAGCCCCCAGCGCCAGATAGGGATTGCCACTATGATCAGAGGGCTTCAGCTCCAGATTGATCGATTCGGCCTCCCGTCCCCAGAAAGGCGACGGCACGCGAATCGCTCCCTCACGGTTATCGTAGCCCCAGGCCGTATACGCCGAACTCCAGAAGTGCGGCAGCAAGCGGCTATACGAGTTGGGGCTGCCACAGGTCAGCGCCACCAGCGCCGGCAAGTGACGGAGCACCCCACCGATGAAATATTTGCCGGTCTGGCTCAGGCCACCACGCTGCTGCGGATCATGGAAGAGATTCCTGCCGGCCTGGGGACTCCCCTCGGCGCCCCACAGACTGAGGTGAATGTGGGCGCCGCTGCCAGCCTGATCCAGAAACGGCTTGGGGGCAAAGGTCGCATAGAGGCCATAGTGACGCGCCGTCCCACGCACAACCTCACGCACCAGGCAAACGTGATCAGCCGCCGTCAGGACCTCGGCATGGCGGATTGACAGCTCTTGCTGGGCCGGTCCCAGCTCCGTATGAAACAGCTCCACCGAGAGCCCGACCGCCTCCAGCGCGGCAAGAATGGCATCGATCACCTCTGCTTGCTCATCCAGGCCGATGCTACTGTAGCAGAGGCTCTGGTCCGCCGGCACAAAGCGGCCTCCCACATCACGCGCCAGATAAAACTCATGCTCGATGGCCGCCTCGGCCCGCATACCCTGTTCAGACAGGCGCGCCACCATCCGCTTCAGAAAGGTGCGCGGACAGGCTTCCCAGGGCTGGCCATCCAGACGCACCAAGTCGCACAGCATGCTGGCGCTGGCCGGGACATAGGGCAGCACCACAAAGGTCTGCGGATCAGGAATCAGGCGGAACTCTCCCACCGGCCCCATCCCCTCGACTGCCGCCAGGGTCTCGACCGAGGTGAAAGCCTGCATCGCCAGGGTCTGCCCGATGCCTTCGCGCATGCGCGTCGCCAGCTTCTCCACATGCGTCGCCTTGCCCCGGATGATCCCCCCATTATCACAATAGAGGAAACGCACCAGACGCACATTGGCCGCCCGCGCCTGACGCACCACATCGCTGATATCCATAGGGACCCTCCTTGCTGGTTCTGAACACAGCTCGCCACTGAGCAGAACGGGAGGCCCATCGAGAGAGCCTCCGCTCTGTCAGCTCGCGCCTGCTCTGCTGCTGCTAGTATACAGCAGGCATAGCGCCCGTGTCCGCCCCTACGGAGACACTTTCTCAGCGCAGCCTGGCCATGCACTCGTGAGCAAAGAGGCGCACCGATTCAAGCTGAGCCGCATCAGGGAGATAGACAATCACTTCCTGAGCCCCGACCTCCTCGTAGGCTGCCAAACGCTGGCGGATCGTCTCGGGACTTCCCACCAGCTCGCGCTCGCGCAGCTGCTCAGGCGATACATTGCGCCCCATGTAGGACTGCTGAGCCTTGCGCATGGCCTCCTCATCGGTCTCCGCAATAGCACAATTAAAGAGCACTGTCCTCTTGATCGTCTGATAATCCCTCCCAATAGCCTCGCAATGCTGCTGCAGCACCGCGAATTTGTGGGCAATTCCCGCCAGATCGAGATGACCGACATTGCAGGCATCGGCATACTGAGCCACCAGCTTCAAGGTCACCTGCTCCCCCCCACCACCGATCAGCAAGGGAATATGCGGCTGCTGCACCCCCTTGGGCTGATTAATGGCGCCATGCACCTGATAATAGCGCCCCTCAAAATAGGCCTCCTCCTCAGTCCACATCTTCAGAAGAATCTGCACGGCCTCACGTAACATGCGCAGGCGCTCCGGAGCCTCTGGGAAACCGTAGCCATAGGCGCGCCACTCATGCTCGTACCAGCCAGCCCCAATGCCAAAGTCCAGCCGTCCGTGGCTCAGCACATCAACCGTACTCGCCATCTTGGCCAACAAGGCCGGATTGCGATAGGCGCTGCAGGTCACCATCTGCCCGATACGCACCCGCCGCGTATCGCGGGCCAGGGCCGCTGTGCTCGTCCAGCATTCAAAGGTCACTTCCTGCAGCGGCTGCGGCACCGTATGGAAGTGGTCAAAGAGCCAGATCGAATCAAAGCCCAGGTTCTCGGCCTCACGGGCCACATGCGTCATCGTCTCATAAGCTTCAATTGGATCGGCAATACCTACCAGGTCGAGGCGCCAGCCCTGGGGAACCAGCAGACCAAATCGTAATGCCATGATAGCTCTCTCCTCACAGGCGTCTCTCCGTCGAGCAAGTCAGGGGAACGACTCACTTCCCCAGCAGGGCCTCGACATTGCCAGCCTCCAGCCTCGGCTCCCATCTGGCAGGCCCTGCCTTTGGCCATTATATACCATGTCCAGCGCCCCTCTGCCTGACCCATTCTTCCTTTCCCCGGCCCGCAATCAGCGCTTGCCTCTTGACACTCCCAACTATCTTATCTATATTAGACAGACGTCTGGACTAAACAGTACAGTCACTGTTATTGGATAGTACAGTCTGCTTGCTTCCAGGGAGTCGACTCATCATGGCTGAGCGTGATCCTGATCCTGGCGACGCCAGAGCCAGGGGCAAAGAGCGCCTGATTCAGGCAACGGAGAGCTTGCTGCGCAGCCGTCCCTTTGAGGAAGTGACCGTTGAGGAGATCGCCAAAGAGGCCAGGCTGTCGCGTCCGGCTTTTTACTACCACTTCGCCGGCGGCAAGGAGCAGCTGCGGGCGACGCTGGTAGAGCGCGGGCTACTACGCGAGAGGCCAGCCCAGGATACGCGCGAGCTGATCCTGGAGGCAGCGTTGCGAGCCTTTGCGCGCTCGGGGATCTCGGCCACCACGCTGGATGAGATCGCCGCTGAGGCCGGGGTCTCACGCGGCACCCTCTGCTGGCACTTCCACAGCAAAGAGGAGCTGCTCACAGCCTTGATCAGGCATTACATCCCGCATGGGACGCTGCAGTCCACTATTGCCGAAGCCGTGCAGCAGGCCGAGGAAGGCCAGATCGACGATCGCACGGCGCTCTACCGCATTGTGGCGGCTTTCCACGATACGCTAATGGCTACTCCCCAGGGCGATTTGCTGCGCCTGGCCATGCTGCTGATCCATAGCCACCCTGACGCGGCCCAGATTCTGGCAAGGGTGCTGACGGAGAATCGCAAGGTCCTGATCAACTTCGTGCGCACGCGGCAGGAGCAGGGTCGCTTTCGCCGCACCTTTGCGCCGGAGCTGATCGTGCAGATCCTGGCTTCGATCTTCGTCACACGGGTCGTGGCGCGGGGCCTGCTCAGCCAGCTGTCTGTGAGACAATTTTCTCGCGAAGAGCTGATCGAGCAGGTGGTCGATCTGCTCTTTTACGGCATGGTACCCTGCGATCCAGACAAGCGAGTCTAGCTAAAGAGGAGCCCTGCAAGCCGAGACTGGTTCCCGCTCTGCGTGAGTGAGTGAGTGAGTGAGTTTCGCGATAGAGAAGAGGAGCTTTGCTATATGCAAGCAAGCGAGCAAACAAGGAGGCGTGGGGGTGGTCTGGCCTATAAGTGGATTGTGGCTATTGTGGTGATCATCGGCGTCTTCATGTCCATTCTGGACCAGACCATCGTCAATATTGCCATTCCCCACCTGCAAGCGGCCTTTGGGGCCGATCTGCACACCGTCCAGTGGGTGCTGACAGCCTATATTCTAACCCAGGGCGTGGTCACGCCAACGGCGGCCTTCTTCGCCGATACGTTGGGGATCAAACGCTTTTATATCATCTCCCTGGCAGCCTTTACACTTGGCTCGGCCCTCTGCGGCCTGTCCTGGAGCTTGCCAGCCCTGATCTTCTTCCGCATCCTGCAGGGCATCGGCGGCGCCTCGCTCTTCCCGCTCTCAATGGCCCTGGCCTTTAGGGAGTTCCCGCCCGAGGAGCGCGGGATGAGCATGGGCCTCTTCGGAGTGCCGGCTCTGCTGGCACCCGCCATCGGCCCAACCCTGGGCGGCTACCTGGTAACGTACGCCGGCTGGCAGCTGATCTTTTACATCAATGTCCCGGTCGGTATTGTAGCCGTACTGCTGGCGATCTTCCTGTTGCGCGAGCAGCCGGTGGAGCGCAGGCCGCGCTTCGATGCAGCGGGTTTTGTCTTTGCCGCTGCTGGCCTGGCCTCCCTGCTCTACGCCCTCTCAGAGGCCAGTACTTACGGCTGGGGCTCGACGCTGGTACGCGGCTTCTTGCTCGCCGGCGTGCTGGCGCTGGCCATCTTCACGGCCATCGAGCTGATGCTCGCAGCGCGCGGCGGCGAGCCACTGCTCGATTTACGCATCTTCACCAATGGCCCCTTTACAACCAGTACCATTGCCCAGGTCTTCATCATCTTCGGCATGTTTGGGGGTCTGTTCCTCTTCCCAATCTACCTGCAGGATCTGCGTGGACTGAGCGCCTTCCAGGCCGGCTTGCTGCTCCTGCCCCAGGCCCTGGCCTCGATGGTGAGCTCAGTGTTAGGCGGGGTGCTGGTCGACCGACTTGGAGTGCGCCCGGTAATGATTCCGGGCCTGCTGGCCCTGGCGCTGGCAAACTGGGAGCTGACGACCATCACGGTCCACTCGCCTTTCGGCTGGTTCCAGTGGATTCTAGTCCTGCGCGGTGTGGCCCTCGGTCTCTCGGTGCAGCCGCTGGCCGTGGCCAGTCTCTCGACAATTCGGCCCGAGAAGCTGGCCCAGGCCTCTTCGATCAGCACCGTCACCCGCTCGGTCTCTAGCTCCCTGGGCATCGCCGTGCTGGCAACGCTGGTCCAGACACAGAATCAGATCCATTTCGGCCATCTGGCAGAGATGGTCACGCCCAGCTCTCCCCTGGGACAGCTGATCCCGCGCATCCAGGCGCTCTTCATCCTGCACGGAGCTGATGCTCGCTCTGCCTATAACGCGGCGCTGCAGCTGATCGCTCAACTGCTGCAGCAGCGCAGCTACGTGCTGGCCATGCAGGATGCTTTCCGCGTGACCCTGCTGGCCACAGTGCTGGCTATGGTGGCGACGCTCTTCGTACGCTCGGGTGTTCGCCCTCGCTGGGCACGCCGTCGTGGGGCGCCCGCGGCCAGTGAGGAGCGCACAACTGCCGCCATGGAGACCATGTTTGCCGGCTAGCCTCGCTCGCCCTATTGGCAACCTGGTTCTTCCATGACTCTATGACCAAAACAATCCGCACGGAGTTTGAGCTTGCCTACTCCGCCTCGCACAATCAAGAAGGCTTCATTGGAGGAGTGTGATTCAGATGAGACGCCTGATTCTGGTCCCCGTCCTGACGGTGGTCGCTTTATTTGCGATTGCTGGCGGGATCGCTTACTGGATTTACTATAACTACACATACTACAGCACCGACGATGCTCAGGTAACTGCTCCGATTGTAACGATCAACGCGCCCACCAGCGGCACGCTGACTACCCTGAGCACTAACCTGGGTGACCATGTGAATGCCGGTCAGGCTGTAGCCCAGCTGACACCAGTGGCGACCGCGACCACCAGCGCGAGCACCAGCGCTGCCGCCCCAGCACAGAACGCATCTGCGTCTACAGCAGCATCCCGCGCAAACGCAGCCCGGGCTGTTCCTCTGACCAGCCCTATCAGCGGGACGGTGATCCAGGTCGCGGCTGTCCCCGGCCAGCAGGTGGTCGCTGGTTCTCCACTGCTGGAAATCTATGATCCCAGCCACTTGACGGTAACAGCCTACGTCGATGAGAATGCTATCAACAATATCCAAACTGGCCAGAGTGTCGATATAACAATCGATGCATATAAAGACACAAAGTTCACGGGCCATGTGAAGCAGATTGTCCAGGCAGCCGCTTCGGAGTTCTCGCTCCTGCCGGTGCAAGATAACGCTAGCGGCAATTTCACCAAGGTCGGTCAGCGCATCCCGGTGATTATTAGCCTGGATGGCACCGCCGGCAAGACCTTGATGCCAGGTATGAGCGCTGAAGTGACCATCCATCTTCACTAAAGGAGATCCCACCGGCGAGCTGCTGCCGCCCATCATTGGCTCACCAGCCCCGTCCACGGGAGCAGGGCGATGATAGAGGCGGACACTCGCCCACTGCCGATGCGAGGCCAGCCCCAGCAGCCTGGTTTCAGCGGCAAGACGCCGACAGCCAAGGCCAGGCTGGGCCAGGGGAAGCACTCCACACCGCAGTAACTGAGGGTGCTATTGACAGTCGTCTGTCGCAACTCCAGCCCGCCAAGGGGATTGGCCCCGCCTCTGTCAAAGCAGTCCAGCCCAGTCCGAGATGGTGATGCTGGAAGGGAACCGGGAAGCAAAAGACAAGAGGTAGAAGAAGCTTACCCATCAACGATTTGAAGCGCGCAAGAAAAGGAGCAAAGCAGTGGTCTTGCTCATCTCAGGAGGCTTACTCGTCCTTGGTCTGCTGGCCATTGTGGCCCTGATCTGGGTAATCAGGAGCACAGCAGCCGAGGAGCTTCCAGCACGAGGTCCGACCTCGGCAGCGCCGCGCGTTGAAGTGGCTCCCGCCCTCGAATCTGAGGAGCGGGAGGCGCTCCCCGTCGGCGAGGATCACCATGAGCACTACCGGAGCCAAGAACTGGCTCTGTTGAACCCGGAGCTGCATGCTCTGGCGACCCAGCTCCGTACTCTTCATCAGCAGTCAGCAGAGCTAGAACAGCACCTGAATACTTTGATCCAGGTTGTAGAGCGTATCGAGCGCTCGCTGCCAGCCCCAACGGAGGCCGGAGCTGGCGCCGGAGCCGAGTCGCAAGAGTACCGGCCAAGTCAACTCTGACCTCTCCACGTCTCATAGGGCCAGGGACAAGGGAACGAGCATGAGGCGTCTCCCTCCTCATCGCCATCGACCTGCTGCTCCCTGGTCCTGGCTTTTTGGAGCGGGTCAGGGAGCGCGCCGGCTTACAGACTCTGCGAACCTGACAACCTGGTTCTATTGATCAGCGCTTGCCAATCACGCAAAATGACAGAGTCAAAAGGGAAAGCCAGCTCAGGAACTGCCCCAGGATGGAAAAAGGCCAGTTCGCTGACTTCGCTCGGCTGGGGAGCCAGCTCCTCCAGCGAGCCGGCCAACGGGCGCGCTCGATAAGCGACAAGCAGATGGGGGCTGCCCTTCCGACTATAGAGACCGAGCAGGTTCAGCAGCTCGACGCTCAAATTGGTCTCTTCTTTCACTTCGCGCAGCGCCGCCTCTTCCAGCTCTTCCCCGCGATCAACATAGCCACTGCAGAAACTCCACTTCCCCCTCCCAGGCTCAATAGCACGCCGGCCTAGCAGGAGTTGCCCCTCATGCTCAATGACAACGACAGTCACCACCTTCGGACCAAGATAGAGCACAAAGTCACAGGCCGGACAGCTCGGTCGCACCACCGCCCCTACCATCTGCTCCCGCAAGGGCGTAGCACAGAAAGGACAGTAGCGATACACAGACTCAACCATCGATGACCTCGCGTTTCCAGAAGAGAGAAGAGCGCATCGGGAATAGCCTTTGCCGGACGGGCACCCCACTTTGCTTTGCCCTAGCTAGCGATCAGCGAGGGCCCGCGCCAGAATGACAACCGCTACAAACTGGCGGTAGATGTCGAGCAGATTCTCGCCACTCAGAGAGACCGTACGCGCTGCTGTCCGCTCAACACCTCGCACACTGCAGGCCATCTCAGCCATGTCAGCCACTAAGAAAGTGACCTCCAGCCGCACCGGCAACGCAAAACTGGGAGGAGCCAGACGCTCATCACCGCGCGCCAGGCGTTCAACGGCACGGTGCGCTCCCGCGCGCAGCAGCTCGCAGGCTTTGTCTGGATGGAGGTGGGCAGCAGCAAAACGTCCCAGGGAGTGCTTGACGACGATCTTTTCGGCGGCAGGCGCCACAACTTCAGCCTCCTGGACCGTCACGTCGTCGCCACTGACAAGAACGATCGGAACCCCATAATGGGCTGCTACCAGGGCGTTGATGCCCGCCTCACCTACGACCTGCCCGTTGAGACGTACCTCCCAAATGGCAGCCGGGCTATAGGTATGGCAGAGGACAGCTCGCTCCGCCCCAATCGAGCCATGATAGCTGACAAAGCAGACGCCCGCGAAACTACTGTCGAGTCCCTCCATCATGTAGAGAGGTTTATGGCGACCGCTGATTAAGGTGGCCTCTCCAGCCAGCTCCTGCGGGTGAAGATTGCGCATAACATGATGAGCATCATTGACCACGAATTCGCCGGCTCCCGCCTCCTGGGCCCCACCGATGACAGCATTGACCTCACGAGTTAAGAGTAGACGCCCTTGCGCGTATTCCTGCTGCCCTTCGATGATCTGTTCCCAGGCCACAATGCCACTGGTACCTTCAAAATCAGTCGAGAGAAAGAGCTTCATCGCCAATTGGCTCCTTAGACTGTCCAACTTACGCCGGCAAGGAGAAAGCACCCGGACCAGCAGCCGCCCGACAGATCTCGACACTCGCCTGCCGCCCGGTCTGACGCGGGTATTCGCTCAGGATCGCCTCCTTCAATGGCTCCACTGCCGCGCTACGCACCAGATTGATGGTGCAGCCACCAAACCCTCCCCCCATCATACGCGCCCCCAGCACCCCCTCAACTCCACGCGCAATCTCGACAAGCGTGTCAAGCTCCAGACAGCTCACCTCGTACTCATCACGTAGCCCCACATGCGTCTGCCAGAGGTAAGAGCCAACGGCCTCCACCTCGCCACGCTCTAGCAGACGCGCTACCGCCAGCACCCGCTCATTTTCAGCCACGACATAGCCAGCTCGTCTCCGGAGCACCTCGGGCAGCCGAGAGGCATAGCGTGCGAACAACTCCGGCGTTACATCACGGAGAGAGGCGATCTGCGGCCCGGCAGCTTTGCTGGTAGATTCCTGCTCCGTCTCAGCCTGCACCAGCGCTGCGAGCAAACGCGCCGCTTCCTCGCACTGCTGCCGCCGCTCATTGTAAGCCGAAGCCGCCAACTCACGCCGCACCTGGGTATCGGCCACTAGCAGAGCCACTCGCTCGCTCTCAAAGGGCAGATAGCGGAAGTCTAGTGAGCGGCAATCAAGCAGCAGCGCCTGACCGGGACGCCCAAGGCACGAGGCGGCCTGATCGAGAATGCCACAGCGTACTCCCGAGGCCAGATGTTCGGCCCGCTGACAGAGACGAGCGACCTCCAGGGGGGACAGGCTCGTTGGCGCCGCCGCCCCTTCTCCAATCACAAAGCGGCCACCTGAAAACAAAGAGGCCGCCCAGGCCGTCGCTACTTCCAGAGCCGCAGAGGAACTCATTCCCCCTCCCAGGGGAACATCACCATGAAGCACAGCGCTGAATCCCTGCAGGTCCAGACCAGCCGCCTTGAGCTCGCTCAAGACCGCCAGCACATAGCGGGCCCAGGACGGAAGCCGCGTGGCCTGAGCGCTGAAGGTGGCTGGCAGACCCTCTAACTCGATCTCAGCCAGCTCCTGAAACTGCCGCGACCAGAGGCGCACTCGCCCATCGCCCCGCGCTCGCCCGGCAAAGGCAGCCACGCGGTCAACCGCCAGTGGCAGCACAAAGCCCTCATTATAGTCGGTATGCTCACCTATCAGATTGACTCGCCCAGGCGCCCAGGCCACACCCAGGACCGCCCGCTCGCCAGTCTGCTCCTCGTCCACGCCAAAGACCGTCGAAAAAAGCTCCAGCGCTAGCCGCGCGGCAGACGGTAACTCTTTTGGATCATGCGCCATCATGAGCAACCCTCTCGATCGCTTCTCGCAATTCCTGCGCTTTCTGAACGGGAGATGAATCGTTGGTCCACAGCGACCAGAGCATCTCAGAGGAAGCTGCATACTTTAGCTTGCCCGGCGCCCTGCCAACCGCCAGAATTTCAATATGGAGGTGGAAGCGCTCATCGTCTAATTGATGAACACCGAGCATATAGGGCATGGGGGCCATAAGGCCATCATTGAGGGCATTGTAGGCTCGCACCACCTGCAACAGCAAGGCTGCCAGGTCGGCCAGCTCCTCATCGCTAGCCGCCGCCAGATCGGCCATATGGCGTCGCGGATAGAGATGGGTTTCGTAGGGATAGCGCACATAGGGAGGGAGAAAAACCTGCCAGCTTGCGTTAGAGACTATTTCATAAGGGCCGTTTTCCAGCTCGGCTCGCACCCGGCAGAAGGGGCAGCCGTGTCCCGCCTCCAGCTCCAACCGGACCGTTTCCAGCTCTCGCTCCAGTAGCGGCGGCACCACCGAGACCCCATAAGCCTGACCATGCGGATGCAACTGCGTCTGGCCGATACTCGTGCCACTGTTCTCGAAGATCATCACCGCGGCATAGCGCTGACTCAACTCGCAATACAGCTCGCGCCAGAGCCGCATCACCGCACAGACCTCCGGCACAGTCAGGCGGGTAAACGTTCGCTCGTGATCGCGGTGGTAGATTACCACATAAGCCTCTCCGACCGGCGGACGAAAGGGGGGGTAGTCGTTGGGATGAAGCCATACCTGAGTTTCAGGCCCAACTCGTCCTTCGAGCACATCAGCACAGAAAGGACATTGATCTGTCCCCTCCCGGCGATGCATTCGATGCGGTGCGTTCACCACATAGTGACGCAAAATAGGATTCCATACCAGAGCCTTCGCATCGTCGTACATATCATCCCTGCCTGCATCCTGAGAAGATAGCGTTCACAGATAGCGATGGGCCGTTTGCGTTCCCAGCAACACGCAGCGACCGGCCTGGGCCAGGGCAGTCAGCAACGCGCCTTTATCGACCGCGCGCTGCGGTGGTAGCCCCTCATCCGAGCCAAGCAGCCACTCGTTCCAGGTCCGCCAGTCAGTGAACAAGGCCCAGGCCACAGGAGCGACGAGAGCATGAGCAGCGCGCAGAATAGCCAGGCCATCCTCATAGCCCGGCTCCAACTCCTCCACCGCTTTCAGGCCCGCCGCCCGGAGGGCCTCAAACGTACGCAGCGAGCGGACCTCGCCCTCCACCACTTCACAAACCAGGCCCAGCATCAGCCGTTCAGCGGCCTCCCCCTCCAGCGTATGAGCAGAGAGCTGCTCTGGCAAGGCGGCCTGCCATACAGCCACCACCAGGCAGCAGGGCGAGGGCAATCCACGCAGAAAGGCCTCGATCTGCCCTTTGGTCCAGCCATGCCAGACATAGCCCTCATCCTGCTGCTCTAGCAAGAGAGCGGCATTCAAGAGGCCCCTGGCACGTTCCCAGAGGGGCGAATCCCCATCAATTACAGCTAGCTCTTGCGCTAACACAGAGCACACCTCTCCAAGGAGAATAGATCTGACTTCCTTATCATATCATCATCTCTTCCGGCGGGCGACGTCCTTGGCGCTGGCGGGATTGGTGAGCCAGCCGGCTAGCCGGCAGCCGGGCGAGGGTCCTCTCCTCTAGATTCAGAGCCGGCAGATAGGGTATAATGCAAACAGCCTGGGCGCAGTCTAGCCGCTCAGCCATGTTTTCATCTCATCACATGCGCAACAAGGAAGGTACCATACCGTGCCCTGGTGTAAATTTTTTGTGCCTAAGATCGCCACTGCCGGGATCAGGCCCGATGATCCTGCGCTGAACGAGCATATCGAGTACGCCAAGTGCATCAAGGGGCATGTCCTCAGAGATGCCAACGACTGGATTCTTTGTGAAAACCTGCCTGCCCCCAATGCCCGCTGCTGGCAGGAGGGCGGAGAAACCCTCTTCTCGCTGGCGGGTCGCCGTGGAGGCAGTTCAACAAGCTCCCCCAGCGGCACCGATGGGCGGGGAAGATCTGACGACACCGTCGTGCAACGCGGCTAGGAAGCCAGCGGAAGTCAGCATCAGAGGCTGATCCGCCAGGGAGGAAGCAGGTAGGGGACTATGCGTCGAAGCTCACCGTCATCCTCGACCGTTGTGCAACCCGCGCCCGAGCAGCTCGCGCGGGTTCATCATCTTCTGTTAGAGTGGTACGCCCGCGAGCAGCGGCCGCTGCCCTGGCGCGCGACAAGCGACGCCTACGCCATCCTGGTCTCCGAAATCATGCTCCAGCAGACACAGGTAGAGCGAGTCATTCCCAAATATCACGAGTTTCTGAGCCGCTTTCCCACTCTTGCGGACCTTGCCGCTGCGCCAACGGCAGCAGTCATCTCAACCTGGGTGCCCCTGGGCTACAACCAGCGCGCCGTGCGTCTGCAGGCCATTGCTCGCCAGGTGGTCAGCGACTACCAGGGGCGCATTCCCGACCGCCTGGAGGAGTTGCTCAAGCTCAAAGGGATCGGACGCTACACTGCCGGGGCCATTGCCTGCTTCGCTTACCATCAGCAGGTCGCCACTGTTGACACGAACATCCGCCGCGTGCTACATCGACTCTTCATCGGCCTGGAGCACCCTGAGCCACGCCTGAGCGATGCCGAGACACTGACCCTGGCAGAGCAGGTCTTGCCTCCTGGTCGGGCCTATGAGTGGAATCAGGCCCTCATGGACCTGGGGGCCACGATCTGTACGAGCGCCAGCCCACAGTGCGAGCGCTGTCCAGTTCGCGAGGCCTGCGCGGCCTACCGTGAGCTGAGTGCTCAGAGCCTCTTTCCTTCGGGAACCGTTCTGCGCACCCTGCGCAAAGTGGCCGAGAAGAAGGGCAGCTATCAGGCCCAGCCATTCACGCAAAGCGATCGCTATTTCCGGGGCCGCATTGTCGCCCTGCTGCGAACCTTGCCACCAGAGCAGCGTCTTCCCCTGGCCGAGCTAGGGCCACGCATCAAGCCATCCTACACCGAGGCCGATCTCCCTTGGCTCCAACGGCTCGTCAGTCGCCTGGCCCGCGACGGCCTGGTCGATTACCAGGAGGAAGAGGGGGTACGACTGCCATAGTCTCGTTCCCACCCGCTTGACGCTCATGAGGGCCGCCAGAGGCGCTGGTCTCGCCGCATCATCAGCTCCAGTCGGTTGGCCCTCCTGCTGAGGCAATACCCGTCTCCATTGCATTGCAACATAGTGTATGATATGTTGCGTGGAGACCGCGGCCCCATCAGCATCCCGCGGGGCCACCTGCATCCAGTGGTCTTGATCGAACTACTCACGGGAGGGCTTACCCTTGCAGTTACAAAGTATTGCCGATATCGCCAAAAAGCATCGACATATATTTCTCTCTCCTCATTTCGATGACGTCGTCTTCTCCTGCGGTGGAACGATCGCCCTGCAGGCCAGTTGTGGCCTGCACCCTCTGGTCATTACCGTCTTCGCCGGCCTGCCACCGGCGAACCAGCCTCTCAGTACGCTGGCCACCGCCGTCCACCAGAACATGGGCTTCGGCCACAATGCGCGAGAGGCAGTTGAGGCCCGCCGGCGCGAGGACGCTCGCGCCCTCGACTACCTCGGAGCAGACTATCTCTGGTTGGACTACCCCGACGCCATTTATCGCGGGAATCCTCCCCATTATACCCGCGAGGAGGAACTGTTTGGCGCCATTCATCCCACCGATCTGAGTATCGATCAGCAGCTCGGCCAGCTGCTTGTCAGCCTGAGCGAGCAGCTCCCCGATACCGTCTGGTATGCCCCTCTTGGCGTGGGTCACCATGTCGACCATCAGCTGGTCTGCTCGGCAGCCGACCGTCTGGTACAGCGCCACGCCAATGTCAAGTTCTATGAAGATTTCCCGTACGTCACCCGCCTGGGCGAGCTGGAGCGGCGCCTGCATGAGTTCGGCGATACGCTGGAACCGGCCTACGTCGAGATGTCTGAGCTGCTTCCTCTGCGCCAGGAAGCCTCCCAGATGTACGCCTCTCAGATCGCCGCGATTTTCGGCGATAAAGAATCTATGTCCAAATTGATGGACGAGTATACCCACAACATTCGCCCGGTGGAGACCGTCCATCTCGAACGTTACTGGACCCCTCGCTACCGCTAGACCAGTAGAGCGGTACTTTCCTGCAGGCAGGTGGTGCGAACCACCTGCCGGGGGCCTTTCATATGGTATGATGGTCATAAAATGATCCATACTTGTTCCGAAAAATAGATATAATAAGGCCCGGTCATCAACAAGTGCGTTATAGGCCAGAGGGGCTTTCTAGCCTGAAAAGAGCAAGAATAGAACGGCCAGCTTGGAGGTAGCCATCATTTTACCGGAGCGAGGCAACGGATCAGGAGTCATAGGATGAAGGGGATCGAAGGACTCACGCTTGGGCGCTATGAGCTACGCCGCCGCATCGCCCAAGGAGGCATGGCCGAAGTCTACGTGGCTTACGACCGCCGTGTCAAACGACAGGTCGCCATCAAAGTCCTTTACGGACGAGATGAGTCGTTTATTCGCCGTTTTGAGCGGGAGGCGCTGGCTGTTGGCGCTCTCTCGCATGATCACATTTTGCCGCTCTATGACTTTGGGGAGCAGAGTCCCTGGTATTATCTGGTGATGCCCTATGTCGAGGGAGGAACGCTACGGGACTATTTACACCGGCGTAAGCGTCTGACTCTGGAAGAGGCTGCGAGTTTTCTCGATCAGATCGCTTCAGCACTGCAGTACGCCCACGATCACGGCGTTCTCCATCGCGACGTCAAGCCGTCGAATATTCTGCTGCGCCCCGACGGCTATGCCTATCTGGCTGACTTCGGCCTGGCCAAGGCCATCATGGGGGCCGAATCGCTGACTAGCGACGGCACCATCGTCGGCACACCGGAGTACATGGCCCCAGAGCAGTCAAACGGTATCAGCGACTATCGCAGCGATATCTACTCACTGGGGGTCGTGCTCTTCCAGATGCTCACCGGGCGCGTACCTTTTACCGCCGAGTCGCCAGTCGCGATTTTCTTGCGCCATATCCAAACGCCACCGCCCTCGCCACGCGAATTCAATAGCGAGATTCCTCCCGCCGTTGAAGAAGTGATCTTCAAAGCCCTCGCCAAAGACCCGAACGAGCGCTTTCAGGAGGCCCAGGAGCTGGCCGCTGCTTACTGGCGCGCCCTCCAGCAGGAGCGCGGTCGCAGTCCGCGATCCCGGCCCGGACCACTGACACTGAAAGATCAGAACGTTGCCACAACCACGTCAGGCAACGATGACTCCACCTTGATCGCTGAAGAGAGCCAGGCCGAGGCCACTCCCAGCCCTTCCCGCCTGGCTGAGCAAGAGACCTTTATTGTCCCCGACGAAGAGCGGGAAATGGTGCGCCCTCCAGCCACCCCTCAGCTTTTTCCGCTCACCGACCTGCCAGAACAGCCCGAGCTTGCTAGCCCGATCGAGGAAAGCGAGAGCGAGAGGGCTTCAGCCGCACCCCCTCCCCAGGAGGTGGTTGCCAGCGAAAGCACCTTGCTGGCAGCGAGCGCCACCATCAGGCGTTTGCCCAGCCGTCGCTTTCGCCTGCTCTCTCTCATCGCTGCCTGCTTGCTATTAGCCTTGCTCCTTGTGCCGCTGGTTAGCCTTTGGCGGGGTTCGTCGTCCTCCAGCAAAGGAATCAATCCTGGCAGCAGCACACTCAGCCCTCAACAGATCCAGGCCACGCAGACCGCCATTGCCCAGAACAACTCGATGGCCACCCAGCTGGCACGCTCACGGGCCCAGGCCACCGCTGGTATCTCCTCCTCGGTCGGAGCAGGAAACCTGCTCTATCAGTATGACTTGCGAAGCCCTGGTGGCGGTTGGGCCAGCTCCGGCAGCCAATGCTTCTTCTCGACTCAGGGCTACCATGTGCAGACATTGGGACCACACGAGGCCGCCTGGTGCTTTTCGAGCCAGGAGCATATGACAGATGCCGTCATCAAAGTTCAGGCCCGCCTGCTACGCGGCGACTTCTGCGGCCTGGTCTTCCGTCTCGACCCAACTACTCCTAGCTTTTATGTCTTTGAAATCAACAGCCAGGGGCAGTACCGCTTTGTACGCGCCACGGGAACGAATCCCCAGGCCTGGCTGACGCTCATCGATTGGACCCACACCAACGCCATTCAGACTGGCTATAACGTTCCTAATATGCTCATGATACTGGCTCACGGCTCCTCGTTCCGCTTTTACATCAACAATCAGCTTGTCATTAACAGTTACTCTGACTCGGCCTACAGCGAAGGGCTAATCGGGCTACTCGTGGGAGGCGACAGCAATAGCGGTAGCGAAGCCGTTTTTAGCGACATCTGGGTCTTCGCATATCAGAGCTAGTCTCACTCTCTTCACTCACGTTCTGCTCCTGCTCCACAGCACGCCCTCCCTGGCCGGGTTCAGGCCAGCGTACCGTTCCCCAAGCGTCGCCAGCTTGCCCGGGTGGAAGGAAAACCTTCCGCCCGGTGTTACAATACGATGAGGATGCTATCCGTTCAACAATGGAAGGGGCTTCCAGGAGGATCACTTTTTTTATGAGCTTAGACCTGACTGCCTCAGCCGGGTATTCGTCGAATGGCAAAACTCCAGTCAAAACACATACCGTCTATCTGGCACTCGGCTCGAATTTAGGAGACCGACGGGCGAATTTGGCTGCGGCACTCCAACGACTGCGCGAGGTAGTGGAGATCAGCAGGGTCTCCTCGGTTTACGAGACAGAGCCGGTGGGGTACGCTGAGCAGCCCCGCTTTTTTAATATGGTCTGTGCCGGGCGCACCGCCCTCTCCGCTGAGCAGCTGCTGGCCTATGCCAAAAGCATCGAGACCGCCCTGGGACGCCGTCCAACCGTGCGCAATGGACCGCGACCAATAGATATCGATATTCTTCTCTACGATGATCTGCAGATGCACGAAGAGCATCTGATTATTCCTCATCCAAGAATGAGAGAGCGCGCCTTTGTGCTGGTACCGCTAGCGGAGATTGCCCCCGAGCTCACTGACCCAGTTAGCGGGCACAGCATCAGTGCATTGCGGGATGCAGTGCCTCAGGAAGGCGTCAAAAAGCTGGCGGAAAGCCTGCGTGTTCCATTGGAGCACGATATTCAGAATAGCAGGCCAGCAGTACACGTACGCCTGGGACGGGTAGGTGTGACTGGCCTCCAGAAGGCCATTCTGGTTGGCGGAGACGAGCGAGCCCAGTGGTTTCAAGTTGCCTTTGACCTCTACGCCGACCTTGGTCCCGTCAAGGCGGGCGTGCATATGTCGCGCTTCAGTGAGGCTCTGGAGGAGGTCCTGGACGAGATCAGCCAGACGACCTGGCCACGAGTCGAACTGTTAGCCGAACACCTGGCTCGCCGCATTGTCGAGCGACAACAGGTGCTACGGGCTGAGGCCCACCTGCGAACGACTTACCCACTCCAGAAGTGGACCCCCATTTCGGGACGCCCTACCCAGGAGGTCTATGGTCTGCTGGCTCAGGCCGTGGCCACACGCAAAGGGGCACGTCGTCTGATAGGCGTCGAGGTCGAAGGCATGGTTGCCTGCCCCTGCGCCCAGGATATGGTGCATTCCCTCGCCCGCGTGCGCCTGCGTGAGGAGGGCTTCCCGGATGAGGCCATCGAGAAGATGCTCGATGTCACGCCGCTTGCTACCCACAATCAGCGCGGACGAGCAATGCTCATGGTCGGGACTCAAGCCCTGATCGATGCCCAAGAGCTGATCAGTATCGCAGAAAACGCCATGAGTTCGGAGAACTATGCACTACTGAAACGGCCTGACGAGCTGTACGTGGTCAACAAAGCCCACGCTAATCCGCGCTTCGTCGAGGATGTTGTGCGCGAGATGCTACGCTCGGTTGTTGAGCGCTATGAGCATCTTCCTCCTGAGACCTTTGTCTGGGCCAGCCAACGCAACGAGGAGACCATCCACAAATATGATGTAGTGGCCGAGGGCTGGGGCACCCTGGCAGAACTACGAGCGGAGATCCGTGAGCAAACCACTCTCGAACACCACACCACCCGCGAGGAGTGGCTCAGGAGCATCGAATAGGCCCATCCTTGTGGTTCCCATCCGCCAGCAACTTGCAGAGATCCCTTCCGGGGAGTTGCTGGCGGCTTTCATCCACCCACCAGTAGCTCACCAGTCCACCAGCCAGCCCGGTTATCTTCGGGCTGGCTCCCTTATCCCCCAATCGGTTGAGTTTTCTTTTTCTCAGGGCCAGACCCTTAACAACTCCTCTCCAACGTGTTATAATGCCGTTACAATAGAGCGCACAATGCATTCGAATCAGTCTGAGAGGGTCTGTCTCTCCCTTGGCTACAGACAAGACGGAGGTCCTGTAAGAGTCACTGTGGAACAAGTGCTTCTAAACCCAGGTAAGCTAGCACGGACGGCGGTCGACGTGGCGTCTGATAAAAAGGCGTCAGATGTCGTCTTGCTCGACCTTCAGGGCCTGAGCAGTATCGCCGACTACTTTGTCATTTGTAGCGGAAGCAATGAGCGCCAGATCCAGGCGATCGCTGACGCCCTGGAGGAGGAGCTGGAGAAACAGGGCGCTAGCCTGCTCCATCAAGAGGGCAATGCCGCCACCGGCTGGGTCCTCTTGGATTTCGGTGCCCTGATCGTCCATATCTTCGGGCCAAGAGAGCGGGAGTACTACCGGCTCGAACGCCTGTGGAGCGATGCGAAAACGGTAGTCTACCTGCAATAACAGACTCTACTCTAGAAAAGGTGGTCAATGATGACGTTTCTGCGCAATCGCATCTTCCTCGAAGGGGTGGCCTTCGGCGGCATCTGCGGCTTCATCATCGGCTCAGTGATCGCTTTTACACTCGGCGAAAGCAGCGTTGAAGCCCTGCGTAAGCTGCTGCACCGACGACGCACTATCCCGTTTGAGTACCTGTATCAGTGATTTCAAGAGCGTAGTGCTCGCGCCACTGCACCGCGGCTGACGAAGGAGATCGAGCCTACCAGGCTCTCCCAGCTAGCATTAGCTCGCTAGCTCATTGCCTCCGCAAAGATGGCTTTGGAGGCCAGCCCTGGTCAGTTGTTCGATCGTCGTCTTCTTCAATACGTTGACTGATCCATATCCACCCATAAGTACAACAAAGAAGGATAGCGAAGAAGGATAGTAGGGAGGCACATGTGCGGTATACGGTAGTCTTACTTACCTTGGCTTTTTTTCTTTTTTTGTCTGCTTTGAGCGCGAAAGGAGGTGAGGCTGCCACCGTTCATGGTTGCGCCTCCCCTCTCCCCCCAGTGGTATCCGGCGCTCTTCCCCCACCGCTTCGTACTCACGCCATTCTGCTGAATGAGGTCCTGACCAGGCCCGCCAGCTCCTGGAACTGCTCTACAGCCAGTATGACGACCCAGAATCGCGATGCCTGGGTGGAGCTGTATAACCCTCTTGACCAGCCGGTTGATCTGTACGCAGTTCATGCTGCGCTTGATACTGGCCCTCAAACCCCGCCGTTTCTCTTGCCGCTCTCCTCAGCCTTGCCGGCTCACGGCTTTCTGGTAGTTTTCCCAGATTCGCAGTTCTTCTTTCCCAATGCTCCCTTTACGCTCCGATTGCTCTTCAACGGCTCGGTCCTCATCGATGAGGTGAATGTCCCGCTATTGAACAGCGATGAGTCATTCGCTCGCACTAGCGATGGCGCACCTGTCTGGCATTCAACGACCGCCCCCACGCTCGGCAGCAGTAATGCCCCATCGCTTCAGTCCTCACCACCATCAACTCCCAAAACGGCCAGCCCAACGGCCTCTTCAAGCGCTTCCCAAAGAACCAGGCCAGGAGGAGAGACAGCAGCCTCTTCGAGCCAGGCTACTCCCACACCGGCCATTACCGGTACGCAGCCAGCCTGGGACACGTTGCGGCTGCCCTCATCCTCTGCCACGGCTACCGGCTTGAGCGATGCTAACCGCCCTGCGCTTTCCTCTTCCTCTTCCTCGTCTACTCTGCCTCCACAGGAGGCAGAGTCAAGCAGTGGAGCAGGCTTCGTGCACCTGGCGGTAGTGGCGGGCCTGGTGCTGGCTCTTGCCGCGAGTTGCTTCTGGTGCTGGCGCCTCTTTCGCTCTCCTCCTCGCACGGGAGGATAAGCCGGCTCCACCGCCCGTGGCCGGCCAGCAGCAGCCACCTGCCGCCGCTGACAGGGAGGGCGGGCCAGTGTCCCCACTCAGCTTCTCTTCCAGATTGCCCACCAAGGTGATATCATTCTCTTGGAAGGATGAGGAAGCAGGTGCTCCTCATCCTTCCCGCAGCCTCCTCGCAGGCTAGAGCAAGCACGGAGCTTGAGCGAGACACAGAAGCAAAGGCGCAGCTGCGCAGCTGCGCCTCTGGAAGAAGGGCCTGGCTTATGAGCATTAGAGAGTTGCCAGCGACTACTACCGCCCAGGATTCGGCAGCCCCTCCCTTCGAGCGCCTCTCAGAGGAGCGTAAGGCTCAATTGGTGCGCGAACTAAGCGCTTTACTGGGCGAGCGCTATGTACTCCACGATCCTTACGATTTGATGCTGTACGAGTATGATGCCTCGATCGATCGGAGCCGGCCAGATATCGTCGTGCTCCCTTCATCAACCGAAGAGGTCGCAGGCATTGTCAAGATCGCTGCGCGCCATCGCGTTCCGGTGGTACCACGCGGCGCCGGCACAGGTCTGAGTGGCGGGGCAATTCCCATCTATGGAGGCATTGTGATCGCCTTCGCCCGGATGAATCGCATTCTGGAGCTTGACTATGAGAACATGCGCGCTGTGGTACAGCCGGGCCTGGTCAACCTCCACTTGAGCAATGCGCTGAATCCGCGCGGTTTTTACTATGTGCCCGATCCGAGCAGTCAGCGCTCGTGTACGATCGGCGGCAATGTGGGAGAGAACGCCGGCGGGCCGCATACGCTGCTCTATGGGGTAACCACTAATCACGTTCTGGGCCTTGAAGTTGTGACCGCCGATGGCGAGGTGGTGGAGGTCGGTGGCTGGACCCCGGATCAGCCAGGCTACGATCTGACGGGCCTGATTACGGGCTCTGAGGGCACTCTGTGCGTGGTGACAAGGATCATTACACGCATCGTCCACCTGCCAGAGCAGGTGAAAACAATGCTGGCAGTCTTCAATAGTATTGACGATGCCTCAAATACAGTCTCTGAAATTATTGCCAGCGGGATGATCCCCGCCGCCATTGAGATGATGGATCAGATGATTCTGCAGGCTGTGGAGGCAGATATGCACGCTGGCTATCCGCTGGATGCCGCCGCCGTGCTGCTGTTGGAGGCTGAGGGCCTGCGCGAGGAGGTAGAAGACCAGACAGAGCGCATCGTCGCGATCTGCCAGCGCAATCATGCCCGCTCTGTACGCATTGCCGCTCATGAGACAGAACGGCAGCTGTTGTGGGCAGGGCGCAAGAATGCCTTCGGAGCTGTTGGTCGCATCAGTCCAGAGTTTTATGTGCAGGATGGGGTCGTACCGCGCACGAAGCTGCCCTATGTGCTGCGCCGCGTGAGTGAGATTTGCACACGCTATGGCTTGCGCGTAGGGAATGTCTTCCATGCCGGAGATGGTAACCTCCATCCGCTGATTCTCTTTGATTCGCAGGTGCCCGGCGAGGTTGAACGAGTGCGTCAGGCCGGTCATGAGATCCTGGCGGTTTGTGCAGAGGTCGGCGGGTCAATCACCGGCGAGCATGGCGTAGGGGTGGAAAAACAGGAGGAGATGGCCCTGATTTTCAGTGCCGTCGATCTGCGTGTGATGCAGCAGGTTCGCGAAGCATGGAATCCGGAGCAGCTCTTGAATCCAGGTAAGCTCTTCCCTCGCCCAGGACGCTGTGCCGAGGTGAAGCAGCTTTGAGTACAGAGCCTGTTCGAGCTCGATATCTCCGTCGAACCCAACAGCCTCTTTGGCACCCTGGCCAACTGGCTCGCTTGTCTTCTGCTTTCACGCACTTGCATAGAGGCGCCTGGCGCCCTCATCCGCCTGCTTGCCCTATAGCAAGCAAGCTGTGTTAGAGTGCAAGGCAGGAGCCAGAGATGGGCCGGCAAGCTGGCCTGAAGCGCTGACTCGGCCTTCGCCTCCAGACTCAGGTTTGCCCGTCCTGATTTTGTCGCTCTTCAGCTGCCGCTGGGGCTCCCGGGATGTTGACCGATGCTTCCCCTTCGGCACTGCTGAGAAGCGAACGGGAAAGAGTGCGCATATGCTCCAGGATCAGCCCGCAGTGACGGATCGCTTGCTGCAAACAGGCTCGTGCAGTCATTGAGGCAATGTGCGCAAGCCCCCCCGGCGCCAGGGCGAAAGCTAGCGGCTCATCAAGCGCTTCGTCCGGAAGCCTGTCGAGTATGTCGTGCACTTCTCTGAGCCAGCGCTGATAGCGAGCGATTAGCGCCGGTAGGGTTCCCCCAGCGCAAAATTCGGCCAGGCTTGGGGACGGATATGGCTTCTTGCCAATTTGACCGACGATCCAAAATTCCCCGACTTCTACTAAGTACGTGGCGAGCATGAAGATGGAGTAGCTTTCAGGTGTCGGGAAAGGATGGTCGAGCAGTGCCGCTGGGACCTGTTGCAGCATTTGAAGCACTTCATGCGCAATGTGATCAAACTCGCTAGAAAATTGCCGGGCCTCGTTCGTCATAGCTTTCATTATAAACGCTCTTGGCCTCAGAGGCTAGCAAACCAGGCAAGGTAATGGAGAGCAAGTATGGCCGCTAGATGGCTCGCTTGCGCACAGTTGTTGCTTTGCTGTTGGCAGTCTCGCTGCGCCTTCTCCCAGAGCGAGCGCAACTGCAGGGAAGAAGAGAGATAAATAGTAATTATGCTATAATGTCGGCGACGGCGCCACACGAAGCCAGCCGGCCAGTTCGCTTCGGGCAGCCCTGCAGCCTGGCTGTTCAATTGGTCTGGTGACTAGGCTGGTGGTTTCGCCGCCGCCCACTGGTTTGGCGCTAACTTTTTCTTTCTGGAGGAGCAGAGCCTGATGGGTGACTTCGCCAGCTTCATTGCCGCCCTTCAAGAGCAGGTACCCCAGACCGAGGTCCTTCTTGATTCCGCAACATTGCAGCGCTATGCTGTCGATGAGATCCTGCCCCGCGCTGTAATCGTGCCATCGAGTACGGAGGAGGCCGCGCGAGCAGTGGCTTTAGCTCATCAGTATCAGGTGAGCCTGCTGCCGCGTGGTGGAGGCAGTCATCTCGGTCTGGGAGGTCTTCCTACGAGTCTGGATGCTGTGATCGAGCTTACTCGCCTGTCACGCTTGCTGGAGCACGAGGCCGCCGATCTGACTTGCCAGACCGAAGCCGGGATAACGCTGGCAGCCCTCCAGAGTCAATTGGCCACCCGTGGTCAGCGTTTGGCTTTGGACCCCCCTCACGCCGAGCAGGCCACCATCGGCGGCATTCTGGCTACCAATGCTAGTGGCCCCCGTCGCTTTCGCTACGGGACCGCTCGCGACCTGGTCATTGGGTTGCGCACCATCCAGGCCGATGGTGAAATCGCCCGTAGTGGGGGCCGGGTTGTGAAAAATGTGGCAGGCTATGATCTGAATAAGCTCTATATTGGCTCGCTGGGAACGCTGGCGCTCATCGTTGAGGCAAATTTGAAGCTCCATCCTTTGCCGGCGGCAGAGCGCACGCTCTTGCTCACCTTCCCAGCCGTAGCCGATGCGATGCGCCTGGTGTGCGCAGTGCTCGGCTCTGTCTTGACTCCAACAGCCATTGAGCTGCTGGATGGGAACGCCGCCAGGGCAATTGCAGCCAGGGCCGGCCTTGCCTTGCCAGCCAACGGTTATACGCTGGCTTTCGATTTTGAGGGGAGTCTCAGCGCTATTCATCGTCAAATGGATGAGACACGCCTGTTGGCTCGCCAGCATGGGGCTCTGATGGGAGAGGATTTGCAGGGAGCGGAGCAAGAGGCGTTTTGGGAAGCCGTGCGGGTCCAGACAAGCGGCGAGTTGACCTGTAAGGCAACCATGCTGATTACTGCCATTGCCCCTTACCTGGAGTTCGCTGAGCAGCTCTGTCGGCGCCTGAATCTGGAAATGGCTGCTGTGGCCCATGCTGGCAGCGGCATCGTTTATCTCGAACTGCGCCCCCTGGAGGTGAGCAGCGAACTGCTAGAAGCACTCAGACTTTTACGGCAGCAGGCTCAGGAGGGCAAAGGGAGCCTGGTCATCGAACGCGCTTCAACAGCCTTAAAGCGCCAGATCGATGTCTGGGGACCAGTCGGCTCTGATTTCCCGCTGATGCAGCGGCTGAAGCAGCGCTTCGATCCTAGCGGAGTCTTTGTCAAGGGTCGCTTTGTGGGAGGTCTCTAGCCAGCAGTGAAGGCAATACTTTTCAGCGCTTATGTTGACGATGGGGAGCGGGTGATTGCCACGGCTCAGCCGGAGTTCCTTCAGCCTGCCTTGGCAGAGCTGGAGTCGCTCTGTAGCGCGCTGACAGTGGAGGAGGAGCTGGGTCCAGGAATTGCTTTGTGCGCTGTTCCCGAGACGCGGAGATTATTGCGTCAGGCAATGGAGCATCCGCCCGTGTTTGTGCGCCATCTGGCACCAGCACAGGCCGTTGTTGAACTGAGGGGGGCGATAGAAGACGATTGCGCCCGCCTTGCTCTGGCTCTGGCCGCTTTGCCGGAGTTCGCCTGGCTGGGACCAGGACAGTACTTCGCGGTCCAGGCGCGCCTGCTGCCTCCCGCCAAACAGTCGCCAGTCCGTCCATTCGCCTATACCAGTGGTCAGCTTAATCAGAAGCTGGCAAGCGTGATCAGCGAGGAAACGAGAGCCATTGAGTCCATTCGTAAGCCTCGTATCGTGCTGTCAATAGCCTTGACCGCTGAACGGGGCTTCGTCGGGATCTCACTGGCGGAGGAGAATCTCAGTTCGTGGCCCGGAGGTGAGCGACATTTCGCGCGCTTGCCTGAGCAGATCAGTCGTGCGGAATTGAAGCTGTTAGAGGCGCTCGAGGTTTTTAACCTGACGTTGCCAACGGAGGGCGAGGCCCTCGACTTGGGGGCCGCTCCTGGCGGTTGGACTCGCCTTCTGCTTCAGGCTGGCTTGCACGTGGTGGCCGTTGATCCCGCCATGCTTGCCCCGGCTCTGCGCGAGGAGGCTCGGTCGCGCCTTGAGCATAAGCGTTGCTCCGCCGAGGTTTATCTCGCTGAGGCTCTACATCGATCGCAGCGCTTCGCTGTCATTACCAATGATATGCGGATGGATGCTCGCGATGCAGCTCGTCTACTGGTACGAGCCGCAGAACTGCTCAGAGGAGATGGCTTTGTCCTCAGCGTGCTCAAGCTGCCCCATGCCACGAAGCGCATCCAGCCGCTACCCGTCCTGCGCGAGGCGCTGGGAATTCTGCAGGAGACATACGCGATTGTGAAGGCTCGTCAGCTCTTTCACAATCGCCAGGAGGTCACTGTTGTGGCCGCCTCCCCTCGTCAGAGCCGACTTTTCGCGGGTCGTCGGCTATCGCGAGCCGAGTCTAGGACGCGCAATGTGGTCTTCCGCTCTTGACTCGACTTGGCCCTGCTGGGCCGGTTAGCCTGAGAGCAGTAGATACAACCTTTACCGAGGCCGAAAGACGGCAGGGCTGGCCGCCCTATCAAGGAGGAGAGGCGCCCCTGCCACGGAAGAAGTGCTCCCGACCCTATAACCATCTTCATCGGTCGGTCCTCTGCAAGCAAAACTACTCTGGGAGGAAACTATGTCCAGTCACTCCACGGCGCTGGAAACGACGCTGGCTGTCACTGCGCCTACTGAAGGCCCACTTCGCCGTCATACGCATACCTATCAATTAATGCGCCAGTGCATCCACTGCGGCTTCTGCCTGCCCACCTGTCCCACCTATGCGCTGCTCGGGGTTGAGATGGATTCGCCGCGTGGGCGCATCTATCAGATGCAGGCGGTGGCAGAGGGCCGGATTGCCATCAGTCCAGAGTTTGTGGAGCATATGTACTGCTGCCTGGGCTGCCGTGCCTGTGAGACCGCCTGTCCTTCTGGCGTGCAGTTCGGGAAGCTCATCGAGGCTGCGCGCGAGCAGATTCAGCTAGAGATCGAGCGAGTCGAGCAGGAGCCGGCAGGTCTACCAGCCGCGAGGACTGCCACAGCAGTCCTGGAGTCAGGTACTACCCGCTTCCTGCGTCAGGCTTTCTTCGATGTATTGTTACCTTCGCGTTTGATGACGACGCTCTTCTTCGCTGCTCTTAAGCTTTACCAGCGCAGTGGTCTACAGGCCCTGGTCCATGCTACTGGCTTACTGGACATGGTGAATGCGCTACCGACGCCCTTTCGGGGTCGGCTGAAGACCCCGGAAGCCTTAATGGCTCCGGCGCGCGGCCCTCTTTTCTCTCGTCCCCTGCCAGAGGTTACACCGGCCCTGGGCCAGCGCCGCTATCGCGTCGGTTTCATCAGCGGTTGCATTATGGATCAGGTATTCCGCGATGTGAATGAGGCTACTATCCGCGTGTTGGCTGCTAACGGCTGCGAGGTCATTACGCCACCCCAGCAGCGCTGCTGTGGCGCTTTACATGTCCACGCCGGTGAAGCAAGACGTGGGCGGGAGTTGGCGCGCTACAATATCGATGTTTTCGAGGCTTATCAGTGCGATGCGATCATCATTAACTCGGCAGGCTGTGGCTCCAATCTGAAGGAATATGGTCACTTGCTGGCAGATGATCCTCTCTATGCCGAGCGCGCTGCCGCTTTTAGCGCTAAGGTAAAAGACATCAGTGAGTTTTTGACCTCGATCGATCTCAATCGGGAGATGGGCGAGGTACCGCTCACTGTCACCTACCATGATGCCTGCCACCTCATCCACGGTCAAAAGATTAAGCAGCAGCCGCGCCGCCTGTTGCAGAGCATTCCGGGGCTGCGACTGGCGGAGCTGAAAGAGGCCGATTGGTGCTGCGGCAGCGCGGGTATCTACAATATCACGAACCAGGATCTGGCTAGCAAGCTGCTGGAGAGAAAAATGAACAATATCGCAGCCACGGGAGCAGAGGCGGTAGTTACCGGTAACCCTGGCTGCATGATGCAGATTGCGCTAGGTATTCGCGAGCGTGGTTTGAAAATGCAGGTTCTGCACCCAGTTGAGCTACTCGACCAGGCATATCGAGCCGCTGGTCTTTACCGCCAGCTCGCCGCGGTAGCGGTAGCTCGTCAGCGTAGACGGCGCCAGCGCGCACTGCTGGCTGGCATGGGGGCCAGCGCTGGCGCTGCGATCGGCTACTGGCTGGCGCGTCGCTTACGCTAAGTGATCGAATGACTCCCAACAGGCTTTGGTTGATCTTCCCCCACTGAAGGAGATGATCAGCGATATACCAACAAAGAGAGGGGCCTACCAGCTAAGACGACCAGTAGGCCCCTCGTCTTGTACGATAAGTCAAACAATACACTCTTCTCGAAGCACACTTAACAACTGCAGCAATTCTTGTCTCAATTTTGCCGAGAGGGGCCGTAGACAGCGTAATCTGGCAGAGCTGAGATAGATAAGAGA
>NZ_BDGT01000050.1 GCF_001748285.1 Thermogemmatispora onikobensis
GGTCTGTCCATGCTGCTCGCTCGTCCGGCGGTTTCTCCATAGGGAGCAGGTGGCAGGGCACGCAGGAAGTAACGCAGAGGATGGAAGGCAGGCGCCAGGACGAGAACTATGGCAACGCCAGCGCTGACTGCTAACCTGGAGAGAGCGGCAACCGTGGGCTGCGCCCTACCCAAGCGTCCGCACTTTGCTTATAATGTGAGTACCCAACGCCGTAAGGAGACCGCTGGATTATGCAGCATATTCCCAATCTACTGAGCCTCAGCCGGATCGCCAGCACCCTGCTCATCTTCATGCTGGTACTGATCAACCAGCACTGGGCTTTTTTGGTGGCCACGGTTTTCTTCGTGCTGGCATCGATCACCGACCTGCTCGACGGTTACCTGGCGCGCCGCTATCACCTGGTCTCATCGCTAGGCGTTTTCCTCGATCTGACGGCAGACAAGGTCTTTGTCTCCAGCATCCTGATCGCCCTGGTGCAAATCGGACTGGTACCAGCCTGGATCGTTGTGATCATCGTGGCCCGCGAATTCCTGGTCACAGGTCTGCGTTCAATGGCCGCGGCCCGGGGGACTGTGATCGCCGCAGGGCGCTGGGGAAAGCAAAAAACTTTTATCACCTTGCTCGCCATCGGCGGTATCCTCCTGGCCCACGGACTTGGCGACCCCCAGCTGGCGCTCTTCCCCACTCCCATCCTGACGTCCTCTCCCGCAGCCTGGAGCTTGAGTAGCTTGCTCCATCTGTTGGCAGATGTCGCGCTCTTGCTGGCCACCTTCTGGACCATCATGTCAGGAGTGGAGTACGTGCTGCGCGCCTTGCCACTCCTGCAGGGCAAAGAGGATCGCCTGCGCGCCTAGGGCGGAACTTTCCTTTCGCCGCCACCCAGAACAGGGCCGGCGAGGCCACGGCCAGAGGCTCAGCTCAGACGTCTGCCCACTCCTCGGCGCCGCTCGCCGACTCCTCTCTCGCCAGCTCAGCGAGAGGAAGCCGCGCCGCCGGGTGACGCTACCACCTCCTTCTGCCCAAGTTTGCGCTCTTTTCCAGACAGAAGCCGCTCAATATTATCAGAATGGAAAAATATCACGAGCAGGGGAGCAACGATCATAAAGATCATGGCCGGTACGGGAAGCCAGCCGAGGACACCAGAGACAATGCCACAGACCATGACGGTGACACAGCCTACCAATGAGCCGAGGGAGACATAGCGGGAGAGGGCTATGGTGCTAATAGTGAAGACTGCCCCAATGCCAAAGATGAGGAAGGAGACAGGGGGAGCAACAAAGAGCAATGAGCCGGCCCCAGTGAGGACCCCTCTGCCTCCTTGAAAGCCAATAAAAACAGGGTGGCGATGGCCGATGAGGGCCGCTAAGCCTGCCAGCAGAGGACCCCAGCCCAGTACGTGAAAGAAAGGTACGTAGACAGCCAGGAGCATCGGCAAAATACCTTTGGAGAGATCGAGAATCATGACAATGATGGCCGGCCCCAGTCCGAGAACACGGTTGACATTGGTCGCCCCCGTCTTGCGACTGCCATAGTTGCGAATATCAAAGTCACGTCCGCGCAGAATCTTGCCCATCCAGTAGCCTGGTGGCAGCGACCCCCAGAGGTAGCCGATGACGGCCACGAGCAAGAGTCTGAGCGCGATAAAGATGGGTTGATCAGCGGTAAGCGGCATAGGAGCCTCCTTCGTTGACTCTGTGAAGTCAGCGCTAGCTAGCACCGGTTGGCGGCGCGTGGTCGCGCGCCCTTATTATAGGCCACAATGTCCGCCGGATTCCAGCCAGCCAGTTCCGATAGAAGCCCCTTCTGCTCTCTCCTGGCGCTCTTTGACGGTCTTGCCTTCATCCGGCAGCGGACAAAAAGCCGCAAGGCCACGGTTGCCCTCAGCTGGCAGCTGGCCGATCTTGTGACCAGAGCAGACTATCAAGCAGACGAACACCTCCAATACGGACCGCGGCTACGAGCAGCGCTCTGTCTCCCAATCCAGCCAGCGTCGTTAGTGCTTCGGGATCGCACAGCGCGACATAATCTAGCGTCGCCAGAGGCTCAGCCTTAATGAGCTGCTCCATTGCCTGGATGACCGCCTCTGGCCGCCGCTCACCAGCAAGCAACAATCCCAAACCGGTCAATAAAGAGCTATAGATAACACGAGCAGCAAGACGCTCTTCAGCAGTTAACAAGGAGTAACTTTCGCTATATACCAGTCCATCGGCATCTCGCTGCTCAGGCAGGACCGAGATCTTCACGTCGACATTGAGGTCGCGTACAAGGCGACGCAGGAGGGCCACCGTATAGACCTCGTTGCGCAAGACATAGGCGATATCTGGACGGACAAGCAGCAGCAGTTTGCAGGTGGTCGTGGCGATGGCCTGCAAACGTTGCGGATAGAGCCGGGCTTCGAGACATTCGGCCAGTGGCCCAGCAGGGGTGACATAGGTGGCAAAGTCTGGCGGATACATCGCCTCCCACTGCGGCGCGAAGACCACATCAACCCCCAGCCGCTCCAGCAGCTGCAGGTCATGGTCACTGACCCCTTGCTCGTGTGCACGGCGAGCCAGTTCTTCCGGCGAGGTGAACTGGAGAGGGTCGGCGAAGAGGCTGACAACACAGATTTCACATTCTCGCCTGGCTGCCTCGATGAGAGCCAGGTGCCCCGGATGTAAATAGCCCTGCGTTGGCACCAGGGCTACGGCTCCCCCAGACAGCCAGCCACGCGCCGTCTCAGTCATCTCCCACAGTTCATGAATCACGCGCATACTTTCTCCCTGGGCTGCGCCCATTTGTATAAAAATGTATCTCTATTATTCATTATGTGCGCGTATTGTAGTTGCTCGGTGGTACGGCGTCAACTCACCTACCATGCTATACTACTCAGCGAGCCAGCCCCCTCTCTCAGCTGCACGCGCCCGGTCCCATGCAACCTGACCCTGGCCATCGCTGTGACCTTTGGCGGTGCGCGGGCGGCTCTTGCTGGTGCTCGCTGAAGTAGCGCCACCTCGCCTCTCATGCTATACTACTCAGCGAGGAGGTCTGCGTCTCACCCATGAAGAACGCTTTGCCCCGCCTGACATGGCTGTTGCGCCTGAGCGCCTTCGCCAGTCTGCTAGCGGGCCTGGGGGCCGGCCTGGCCGTCGTCTGGCACCGTCTCCTGACACCGCAGCTGCTAGAGAGTGCGCTGCCGGGTCAGGCGCGGCTCTATCGCTGGCGACACGGCTACATCTTCTACAAGCTGGTTGGTCCCGAGCAAGGGCCGCCGCTGGTGCTCTGGCATGCGCCCGGGCTGGCGGTCTCCGCTTATGAGCTGCGCGAGCTGGTGGCCCTGTTGGGGGAACAATACCGGGTCTATGCTCCTGACCTGCTGGGCTTCGGCCTCTCTGACCGACCCGCGCTCCCCTACAGCGGCACACTCTATACCGAGTTGCTGAGCGATTTCCTGCGGGAAGTGGTCGGGCAGCCAGCGCTGCTGGTGGCCCAGGGTACAAGCTGTCAGTATGCCCTGGAAGTGGCCAGGCGCAGCCCCGAGCTCTGCCGTGGTCTGGTGCTGCTCTGGCCAGAGCAAGACGCCGAGTGCTGGCAGGAACGCTTGCCCTGGCTCAGACCGCTGCTGGCCTTTCTGGCTCGTCCTCCTCTGCTGGGGCTGCTCGTCTATTGCTTGCTCACGACGCGGCTCGCGTTGCGCTTGTTGTCGGCCCCAGGGCAGACGCATAGCAGCCTGGACTATCGCTATGCCGCGACTCACCAGTTCGGCGCAGAACACGCTGTACGAGCCTGGCTTACCGATCGCCTTCGCCTGGAGGCCAATGGGGTCCGGGTCTGGCCCCCCGCGAAGTCTTTACGCTGCCCTGTCCTGCTCGTGCAAGCTGATCCAGACGGGAGCAAGACAGAGGACTGGCCCAGGCTCCAGGAGCAGGTGGCAGCAGTTGAGCAGCTCTGGATCGAGGCCCGGCACTGCACGGTCGACCGGCAGACAGCCACTCTGATCAGCGCTCGCCTGAGCGCCTGGCCAGGACTCGCTCCCCAGGGAGAGGAGATCTCCAAGGTGGCCCCTGGCCCTGGCGAGGCTCACGAGGCGCCCCTGGCCCCCGAGAGTGAGCTGACACACCCCACAGCTGCCTCTGTGACGGCACAGCCTCCGCAGCAGTCGACAGTCGGGTCAGAGCCTGTTTTTGAAGCGTACTGCGTCAGATGCAGACAGAAGACCCCAATGCTCTCTATATCGGAAACGACGCTCAAAAATGGGCGTCCAGCGCTCCAGGGCATCTGCGCACGCTGCGGAGCACGCATGTATCGCATTGGCCGTCGCTGATGGGTCGGGTCGGCCCAGACCAGGAAACCGCCAGCCGCCCTGGCCGCTACCTGGAACGGAATCAGCCGTGTCCGTCGTTTTAATCATAAGAAGGGAGGTCACAGAAGCGAGGGAAGGAGCCAGACAGGAGCTGGAAGCTGGTCACGCAAGCCATGCCGGCCACATCATGGGTCCGCCTGGTGGCTGGCCCGGTGCAGCGTTGGCCTGAACGGAACGCACCAGGGCAAACGGGCCTGTGACCAGCCGACATAACTCCATAGCAAAAATGGCTACCTGATTTGACTTGACGTCCGGTTTTTGAGACCGTATAATCTCTGTCATGTGTTGCGCACCTGGCGTAGCGCCTGCTGCGCGCTGAGCAGCTCTTGAGGGACCCTGACGGCATAACCACGTGGCAGCATTGCCCCAAACTCTGCACGGATGCATGCGCAGTGGATCATGATCGCCGAGCCGTGCCCGAATATAGTGCGAGCGCGGTCCAGCGATCACTTGCAACAGAAGCATGCCTGTTCTCTTCCCCGGTTTTCACAACCCACCGGGCCTGCCTGGTGGGAGGGGCTACGGATTCGCCTTCTGACATGTCCAGCCCCAGGCAGCCACCCATGCCGTGGCTTCTAGCGATGGCCAGGGCCAGCAAAGCAAACCAACAAGGGTAAGGACAGCAGGCAGCCGGTCTACCCCGGGCCTTCCACCTCGAGCGAGCGCGCTGGGTTGCCCCGAGCGCCTGGTCACAGAGAGGGGCAAGCCGTCAGGCCAGAGCACCATCTCATCATAGAGACCACAAGGCCGCCAGCCGCCTCCAGAGCAGGCGAAGGTGTCCGCCGAGCCGCAGCAGTCCCAGTCTGATCCTGGGGCCAGGCAGAGAAGTGTTCCAACGGACCGGACGATAACAAGCTAGAGCTAGCGATCGCGAAGATCTGGGAGAGGCAACCGCGAACGAATCACGCTTCGATCACGAGCCTTAAGACCAGAGAGGAGTAGGAGTCTAAATATGAGTATTGGTGGACAGAGCGATGTAACACCCGAGCGCAAGGTCTACTTTCTGACCCCTGAAGGATATCGCAAGAAAAAAGAGCGCCTGGAATACCTGCGCACGGTCAAGCGCCAGGAGGTTGCTGACTTCATCCATGACGCGAAGGAAGCCGGCGACATCAGCGAAAGCGGCGCCTACGAGGAGGCCAAGCGCCAGCAGGCTGCGGTAGAAGGCGAGATTCTGGAGCTGGAGAAATTGCTGGCCTCTTCCGAGATCATGACCGCTGATATGCATAGCGATCTCGAAGGCCCTCCGGTCGTGCGTATCGGTATGCAGGTAGAGGTGGAGACAGAGAGCGGCGCAACACGCACATTTAAAATCGTAGAGACCTACGAAGCCGATCCCAAGTCCGGTTTGATCTCCGACCAGTCTCCGGTTGGTAAGGCTCTGCTCGGCCATAAGGCGGGCGACGTCGTGAGCGTTTCGACGCCGGGTGGCGTGACAACCTACAAGATTCTGTCGGTGCGCCCAATGCTCTAAGCAGGGGAGCGGGCGTCAGCAGCCTGGCCCAGGCTCACGTCCTTCTTGACCACACAGAAGAACAGCAGGGTGGCTCCGCCGCCTCGCGCCGTCAACTGGCACACGAGAGCAGGCGTCGATCGCCACCCTGCCCATTTTATTGCTCCATCAGCTCTTTGCCGCAGCACCCGCAGAGCAGACCAGGAAGCCGGTCTGGCCGGCTAGCCCTTGCACCGCTTAGACCACAAACTGGCCATTCTTGTAGAAGAGTAGACCGTCGATCCGAATCTCACTCTCCTGGCGCATATCACATACCAGGTCCCAGTGGATAGCCGACTGATTGCCGCCGCCCGCCTCGGGATAGGAGGCCCCCAGCGCCAGATGGATGGTCCCCCCAAACTTCTCATCAAAGAGCGAATGCTTGGTAATGTGCTGAACACGGTAGTTATTGCCAATAGCGAATTCTCCCAGCCGGCGTGCCCCCTCATCGATGGCCAGCATGCGATCCAGATATGGCTGACCCTGGGCCGCCTGGGCCTCAACCACGACGCCGTTTTCCAGGCGGAGGCGCACATCTTCGACCGACACTCCCTGCGCGCTGCAGGGAAAACGGAAGCGAATCCAACCGTTGGCCGAGGTCTCTAGCGGACTGGTGAAGATCTCCCCGCCGGGCAGATTGTAACGGCCATCGTCGCTGACAAAGCGTCGTCCCCTGTAGGAGAGCGTCAGCTCGACGTCCGGCCCACGCAGCTCCACGTTGGCTTCCTCACGTGCGCTGAGCCACTCCACCAGGCGCTCTTGCTGCTGGTGCAGCTCCGCCCAGCGGGCCACCGAGTCCTCATCATCCAGAAAGCAGGCACTGTAGAGGAAATCCTCGAAATCGCTCAGGGACATGCCCGTGTTCTGAGCATAGGCGGGCGTCGGGAACATGGTCGCTGTCCAACGCAGCGACTGCGGATCATGGCGCTGACCAGGTTGGGTGCGTTTCATCAGGATCTCACGCATTTCTCTTTTAGCTTGCTGTACGAGCGCCAGACGAGCAGGATCAACGCCGCTCAGCTCCGCGGTGTTTTCCTCTGACTCGATATCGAGGAGGGCTTCATACTCCTCCCAGATCAAACGCTGCAACGGCGACACAAAGGTCAGCTGCTCTTCGCTGGCCTCTTTGAGGATGATTTCAGAGAGACCTGGCAGCTGCAAGAGAGGGGCAACATGGGACCCGGCACGCACCGCTTCCCGCACAACTTCGCAGATGAGAGGCGCCGCCAAGGGAGTGGCGAGAATCGCCAGACGATCTCCCCGACGCAATTCCAGGGAATGGTGGACGAGAACGCGCGCCATGCGCTGCACACGCGGATCGGACATAGCCTTGACTTTGCCTCCTTCAACATCAGGCCTGCGCCGGCTGCTCGGGTCCCGCTTCAGTCGAGGACGGAGAGGCTGCAACAGGCTCGATTTTGGCTGGCAACCCGAACCAGCCGATAAGACCGGCCAGCACTGTCAGCCAGCCGCCAATAATAAACAGAATATACACCGGAATGAATTGAGCAAGATAGCCCCCGATGGCGATCGAGAGCACACTGGCAATAAACATGCTGGTCTGGATAACAGCCTCGACACGCCCGATGAGCGTGCGCGGCGAGCTGATGAGGACCAGGGCCATATAGCCGACTTCGATGCCGCCCTGGAGGAGCCCCGTGAGGCAGTAGAAGAACAAGGCCAGGGGGAACCAGACCTGAAAGCCAAAGACGACAATCCCCAGCCCCGTCAGGAAGACGCTCCCAGTCAGTAAGGAGCGCGGCGAGAGCTTTCTGCTCAAGGCTCCAGCGATTAGCGAACCGATCAGCAGACCAACGCCACTGCCAGTGGCCATCGGACCATAGAGCTCAGGGCTGACATGGAGGCGTTGGCTGATGAAGACGATGTCCAGAGCATTGAGAGCACCTACGCCAAACCAGTTGATCACCAGGAGCAGCATGACCACGCCAAGAACCCGCGAGCCAAGGACAAAGCGGAAACCGTCCACTAGCTCGGTCAGCACCGCACGCACGGCCCCAGTCCGCCCCTCACCAGCCGCCACCTCGGCTCGACGCTGCGCGCCCGGCTGCAGGGCCTGAGCCGAGACGCGCATGGCCAGGATACAGAGGGCCGAGACCAGGAAGGAGAGCGCATTGAGAATCGTCCCAAGGTAGGGGCCCACCAGAAAGTAGAGGCCCGCTCCCAGACTCGGACCAGCAACGACGGCGAAGGCAAAGCTAGACTGCAGAATCGAGGCCGCCCGCGGCTGGTCTTGCTCGGCCAGAATGACTTGCATGACCCCCGAGCGCGCCGGCGAGAAGAAGCGGCCCAGGCTGCCAATCAGGAAGACCGCCAGATAGATAGCAGGCAAGCGCAACGCCGGCGGCACCAATAGAGGCCAGAGGGCAATAAAGCAGCGCAGCAGGTCGGAGACGATCATGATCTGACGGCGATTCCAGCGATCGACAAAGACGCCAGCAATCGGTCCCACCAGCACATAAGGGAGATACTGCGCCGCCCAGATGCCACTGACTGAAGCCGCGTTGGGCACCAGGGAATAGGCCCAGATCTGCAAGGTTGTACTGTAAATGAAATCTCCCAGATAGGAGATGATCTGGCCGCCGGTCAAGAGAAGAAAATTACGGTTGCGCACCAGGCCCACGGCAGGCGCCTCTCCCGCCGACCGGGCCGCTGTCTGGGGGGAAGTAGGTTGCTGCGAATCCAATGTCATGCAGAACTTCCTTTCTCTGTCGCAGTAACAGCCAATCGCATCCAGTGCATCCAGTGCAGGCGAAGTAAGATCACGACCCACGCTCCAGGCCGCGATTAGGACACGGGGCCGCAGAGCAAGCTGACGAGCAGATGGACAGGTAGGTAGGGAGACCTACCCTGGCCCAAGAGTCAGGTCCGAGATGAAAGCGAGAGCCTGGGAATCTGGCACCCAGCTTTGCAACTCTGCCAGCCAGTCAAGAAGCCAGCTCACTCGCCTGCAGCCGGTCTTTGACGGAAGGACCGTCGCATCCCAGACTCAGGCTCAGGGCAGCGACTGCCCCTGCTGTCCGCTCCTTTTCTTCGTCGAACAGCGGCAGCAAAGCAGCAATCATGTAGATCTGGCAGAGCCTTTTAGCTACCTACGGTTCTTAATACTCAGGCATTGATCTATTCTTATCGATCAATATCGGCAATCATGCAAAAAGATAAAGTACAGATGGCTATGTTGTCAAGGCATTTTATAGCAAGATCATCAGCTCGTTGTTCTGGCAAGGATAGCTCACGATCTCTGCAATTGGGAAGAAAAAAAGAAGGCTGGCTGGTAGCTATCGAGACATGCTACAATAGAGGGGTAACCACTGCGGGGATTGCCAGCCACAGTGGTTCTCTGGCTTCTAAGAGGGGGGAGACCATTCATGACAGAGAGCGCAGCGGCAGCGAGGAGGCCGAATCGGAGCGGCCCGCCGATCGACGTAGACATCTACAGCGGTTCAGCGACCCCGGAGCTGGCACAGGCGGTAGCAAGCTGTTTGGGGCGTCCCCTGGGGCGGCGGGAGCTGCACCGTTTTGCCGATGGCGAATGTCACGTGCAGATTCAGGATAGCGTGCGCGGGAGGGACATCTACATCGTTCAATCGACCTGCCACCCGGTTAACGAGCATTTGATGGAGCTGCTCGTGATGATCGATGCCTTCCGTCGTGCCTCGGCGGCGCGGGTCACGGCGATCATCCCCTACTATGGCTATGCGCGTCAGGAGAAGAAAACCACGGGGCGCGAGCCAATTACTGCCAAGCTGGTAGCCAATCTACTATCGACCGCCGGGGCTAATCGCGTCGTCTCCGTTGACCTGCACTCGCCGGCCATCCAGGGCTTCTTTGACATCGGCATGGACCATCTCACGGCCATTCCGCTGCTGGGCGAGTACCTGCGCCAGCACATGGACCTGGGCGATGCCGTGGTAGTGACGCCGGACACCGGGCGGGTGAAGGTGGCCGACGTTTACGCCAACATGCTCAATATTCCCCTGGTCGTGATGCACAAGCGGCGTGGGGGCAACCACGCCCAGGACGTCGAGGTGCGCGCCATCGTCGGCGAGGTAGCCGGCAAGCGGCCCATCATTGTCGACGACATCATCTCGACCGGTGGGACCATTGTCACCTGTACTCAGGCGCTGCTGGAGGCCGGAGCCAAGCCAGACATCACCGTGGTTGCTACTCACGCCGTCCTGACTCCGCCCGCGGAGGAGCGGCTTTGCATGCCTGAGATCACGCGCGTGGTCACCACCGATACGATCCCTCTGGGTAATAAGACCCTTGGGGGCAAGGTCGTGGTGATCTCCGTCGCCTCGTTACTGGCGGAAACAATCGAGCGCCTGCACGAGGGACGCTCGATCAGCGCCCTCTTCCGCGACTGGCGTGAGAGCTATCCTGTCTAATATTGACACATCCTATCGGGAACGCTCATAATATAGAGGCATCTTATCATGGGTGCCACGGGCATACTTGCCCCAACCAGGGGCAGCAAGGAGCGTTTCATGCTAACCTTTGAAGATGTGACCGGTTTCTTCCTAAAGGCGGCTGCGGAGGTCGGGCTGACGGCACATCCCGAATACTGGATCAACTCCCGCACCATGGAACGTGAATTTGCCTGCACCTGTCACATCGGAAGCTGCGAACAGGTCGAAAACTCCAGCATCTGTACCGTCTCCTTTAGCTGGGGTAGTCTGGATACCGCGCTTTCCCTCGAAGGGCCCAGGGGAGTCTGCGATTTCTTCCACGAGCCCCACGCCAATTGCCCGCACCTGCGCACGCGCGAGATTCCTGCGCTGGTGCTGGACCTCTCCTACTCGCTCTCCCTCAAAGGGACGACTTTCTCGGAAGAGTCGCTCCTCTCTCTGACCCAGATGCTCAGGCTGCGCGCCAGTGAGCACAGCAGCCGCACGATCGAGACCCGGCCCGGCGTCACGTTGACTCTCCAGGACCATCGCCTCGCGCCAGAGTCACTGACGCTCCAGCAGCGCGTGGAGCTCCCGATCTGGCACCCAGAGGGTTTGCGCGGCCTACATGAGAGTTTTCCTTACCAGTACAGCGGGGGTCATACACTCAGTCCAGGCTGGAGTCATCGCTACAACTATGAGGCGGTGGAGGACGAGGGCGAGACGGAGATTGTAGCCGATGACCCGCATCCCGAAGAATGGTTACCTCGGGTCATGGTCGATGTCTGCCAGGACATTGTTCATGTGCTTGAAGCCTTGAGCGCGGTCTGCTCTCTTCCCGACTAGGCCAAGGGGGAGAGCAGACCTCCTGTTCCGTCTGTCTGCTCTCGCTGCCTGTTGATCCTCTCTGCCTCCAGCCTGCGAGATCTCTTCTCCTGCTCCTTCTTCTCTTCTACCTCGCCCCGCCTGTCTTACACAACAACACGGCTCACTCAATAGCGGCGCGGTGGTCGTCGGCGGCGCTCCGGCGGTAGCAGGACATCGATGGCGTCGTCAACGGTGACAATTCCTTGGAGCGCACCCTCGTCGTTGACCACCGGCACGGCGAAGAGATTGTATTTGGCAATGATCTCGGCGACGCTGCGCGCGTCAGCTTCGGGCCGCACTGTGACGAGGTCGCGGTGCATGAGTTCTTGCAGCGTCTGCTCTGGCGAGGCGACCAGCAGGTTCCAAATGGAGACAACGCCGAGCAGATGCGGCTCGTCGCGCTCCTCATCGTCGACAACGTAGATGTAGACGGTGTGGCCATCCTGGTCAAGGATCTGGCGACGCAGGGCCTCCAGAGCCTCGGTGCTGCTGCGACTGCCGTTCAGGGCCAGGTAGTCAGTGGTCATCAGGCCGCCGGCGGAGTCTTCGGCGTACTCGAGCAGCTCACGAACGTCCTCGGATTCTTCAGGCGTGAGCAGGCGCAGGAGCTCCTGAGCCCGCTCTTCGGGCAGGCGAGCCAGAAGATCGGCAACTTCGTCCGGCTCCATCGCGTGCAGGATGGCGGCGGCTCGCGTGGCTTTGAGCTTCTCCAGAATATAGGTCTGGCGCTCGGTGTCTACTTCCTGGAGAATGTCTGCGGCGGTGTCATCGTCAAGGCCCTCCAGCAAGCGCGCGCCCTGGGCCGGCGTGAGCTGGTGAATGATGTCGGCAATGTCGGCAGGGCGCAGTTCGGCCAGGGGCCCACTCGGCGGACGCCGCAGCTCCTCACGCGCCTGCCCTTCGGCCCGGCCTTCACTCCTCTCTCCTTCATCCAGACCCTCTTCTGCCAACGGCTCCCCTTCGCGCAGCAGCTCCAGCCGCTCCCAGGGGATGAGGTTGCCCGGCGCCTCGCGCCCTCTGGCCCCTAATAGCCAGGCGGGCATCAGGCGCCGCAGCAGGCCCCAGGTGCTGGTGTCGATCCCAACGATACGCCAGTCCGGCTCTAAGCAGACATCGTTGACGCGCACCGGGCGCCTCCTCTCCAGATCAACTGCCTGCCTGTCAAGGACCTCGTGCGCCAGGCTGATCTCGTTTTCGACCGCCGCAGGCGGCGGGAGCTCGGGCAGGGCCATGCGCAGGACCAGCGCCTGATCGCGTACCTGGATCGCCAGCGGTGTGACCCGCCAGAGGCGCCCGTCCTGACCCTCTACCAGCAGGGCGCTGGCATAGGTGGGACCGCCAGCCTCTTCGCGCGCCTGCGCGGGGGCCACCAGCACATCGGTGAGTTTCCCTACGCGCGTACCTTGCGCGTCCTCTACGGGTGCACCGAGTAGATGACTCAAATATAACATCGTGCCTTTATTTCGACATTTCGAGTCGCGAATCCGAAGCGACGCCCTCGGGGGCGCGTGTGGCGCCGACGCGAGCCACGCTCTCGCCTGCCTCGGGGGTGCTCGCGCTCATGCCAGCGTGCCGTTTGCAGGCGGCAATGAAGTCGCGGAAGAGCGGATGAGGGCGGTTCGGGCGGCTCTTAAACTCAGGATGGAACTGAGAAGCGACAAACCAGGGATGGTCGGCCAGTTCGATGATTTCGACCAGGCTATTATCGGCGGAGCGACCGCTGATGACCAGGCCGTGAGCCTCCATGCGCTTGCGGTACTCATTGTTGAATTCGTAGCGGTGACGATGGCGCTCGAAGACGATGGCCTCGCCGTAAGCCTGGTAGGCCCGCGTGCCGGGGATCAGGCAACAGACCCAGTTGCCCAGGCGCATCGTGCCCCCTTTCTCCGAGATATGGCGCTGGGTCGGCATGAGGTCGATGACGGGATGGGGGGAATGCGGATCGAACTCCGAGCTGTTGGCGCCTTCGAGGCCGAGGACGTTGCGCGCGAATTCGATGACGCTGACCTGCATGCCCAGACAGAGACCCAGATAGGGCGTGTGGGTGCGGCGCGCATAGCCGGCGGCCTTGATCTTGCCCTCGACGCCACGGGGACCGAAGCCACCGGGTACGACGATGCCGTGGACGTCTTCCAGGGCCTCGGTATAGGCCTCGCCCATCTTCTCCAGGGCCTCCGAATTGATCCACTTGATCTGGATATCGACGTCGTGGTACCAGCCGGCATGGCGCAGCGCCTCGGCCACCGAGAGATAGGCGTCATGCAGTTCGACGTACTTGCCCACCAGGCCAACGGTCAGGGCCGGGCGCGGCTTCTTGATCTTCTCCACCAGGGCGCGCCATTCTTCCATCCGGGGCGCATGGCCCGGCAGCGAGAGGGTCTGCACCAGGTAGTCGCCCAGGCCAGCCTCCTCCAAAATCAAGGGGATCTCATAGATGGTCTCGACGGTTAACAAGGGGACTACGGCACGGGTTTCGACGTTGCAGAAGAGGGCAATTTTCTCGCGCAGCTCCTCGCTGACGGGATAGTCGGAGCGGCAGAGGATGACGTCAGGCTGAATACCGACGCGCAGCAGTTCTTTGACGCTGTGCTGCGTGGGCTTGGTCTTCAATTCGCGGGTCGCGCCCAGGTAGGGGAGGAGGGTCACGTGCAGGTAGAGCACGTTGGCCCGCCCTACATCCTTGCGCATCTGGCGAATGGCCTCCAAAAATGGTTCGCCCTCGATATCGCCGACGGTGCCGCCTACCTCGACGATGACGACATCGGCGTCCGAGCGGCGGGCCACGTTGTGGATGCGCTCTTTGATCTCATTGGTAATATGGGGAATCACCTGAATTGTGCCCCCCAGGTACTCGCCACGCCGCTCTTTGCTGATGACGGTGGCGTAGACCTGGCCAGTGGTGACGTTGTTGGCCTGGTACGCTGGTTCATCGGTGAAGCGCTCGTAGTGGCCCAGATCGAGGTCGGTTTCAGCTCCATCGTCGGTGACAAAGACCTCGCCATGCTGATAGGGGGACATGGTGCCAGGGTCGACGTTGATGTAGGGGTCGAGCTTCATGATGGAGACGGAGATGCCTCGATTCTTGAGCAGGCGCCCGATGGATGCAACGCTGATACCCTTGCCCACAGACGACGCCACACCGCCGGTCACAAAGATAAATTTTGACATAAGAACTCCTCCTCGTGTGGAGCCTTCTTCACCATCGCATATGAGACCGTCTTCATTTGCTCAGTCAGTCAGTCTGTCTGCTAGTCTGTCTGCCATTCTGCCATTCTGCCACTCACTCGCTCACTCACAGCCTGCCTGGCCCAGGCAAGCGCCCGCTACAGGCCGCTCAGCTATCCCGCAACCAGCTCCCCCGCTCACTGGCCAGGCGCTCCCCAGCAGGGAGGGCAGCAACAGAGTGGCTCGCTCTGGAAGCCAGCTTCTATGAAGACGCTTCCGTTTAGCTCAGACTGCGGCAAGAGAGGATCACGACCTGTGTTTCCGTTGGCAGATTGCTCTGCGAGATCACGAGTTTGGGCTGGGGATTGAGCGACTCCACGCCCATCTCGCGGCAAAAGGTCACCAGCGCTTCAGGCAGCGACTGCGAGCCGTCGGCTGCCAGAGGGTAGTAGTGCATGGGAATGACGATGCGCGGCACCACCTGGCTGATCACTTCAGCCGCCTGCGAGGCGTTGAGGGTGTGCTCGCCACCGATGGGCACTAAGAGGACGTCCGCATCGGCGACTTCCTCAAGCTGCTCTTCTTGTAGGGTATGACCCAGATCGCCGAGATGGCAAACGACGATGCCATCTATGTGAATCACATAGATGGTATTGCGCCCACGTTCGCGCCCCCGCTGATTGTCATGATAGGAGGCGACGCCGGTGATCAGCACGTCGCTGATCTCGTACTCGCCCGGCCCGCGCACAATACGGGGATTCCCCTGCACTGCGCGGACGTAGTTGTGATTGGGATGCTCGTGACTGATGGTGACAATCGAGGCGCTGACCTTACCCAGGCGCAGAGGCTCCTTCTGCTGCGGGGCGACTTCCGTCTGGGGAGCGAACGGGTCCGTGATGAGTGTGACTTGTTTTCCTCGCAACTGAAAACAGGAGTGGCCGAGCCAGGAAATCTCCATGTGCAAAATGTGAGGACACCCGAAGGTGTCCGCTCCCGCTAAATTCAAGAAGAGGGCAGCCGTCAGTCACGCGCTCATGCCTGGCAGACTCCCCTCGTGTTGCCTTACTGGTCGACTGTTCGCAATGGACAACATAAGTGCGGGCGGGGACTGCAGTCCTCGCCCGGATTACATTGTACCACAGGGATAGGTCTTCTACAAGGGAACCTCTGACCAACCGGGCTTTTTTCCTTAGTCTGGTTGCTCGCTCGTGCGCTCGCAGTAGAACGCTGGTTTGCTTGACGGGGCCTGGCCCCGCGATTTATACTGCTGCGATAAGCGGCGCCGCTTCTCTCCACTCGCTTTCTGCCCGCCAGGCGCGAGGAGGGAGGGAGGTAAGACGTCTGCACTCTGGCTCGCCTGAAGTATGGATGAGATGATCGTATGCGCCTGGAGGAACATGTGGCTTTTTCGACGGCAGCAGCCCTGGTGGCTCTGCCGTGGCTGAAAGAGGAGGTCTGGCTGCCCTACACGGCCAGTATCTTGATTGACCTTGATCATTATCTGGAGTTTGTGGCGGCTCGCCGGCGCCTGAGCCTGCGCGAGGCGCTGCGCTATCTGCGCACGCCTCATCGTCA
Organism: Thermogemmatispora onikobensis; assembly: GCF_001748285.1. Taxonomy (NCBI): domain Bacteria; kingdom Bacillati; phylum Chloroflexota; class Ktedonobacteria; order Thermogemmatisporales; family Thermogemmatisporaceae; genus Thermogemmatispora; species Thermogemmatispora onikobensis. The sequence goes on from NZ_BDGT01000050.1 coordinate 15,848, forward strand.
GCGCGGCCCACTGCCTAAGCCCCTGCACCAGCCGCTGACCTTGAGCGCGCTGGCGGCTCTGGCCGCGCTGACTCGCCAGCGCTGGCTGTGGTTGGTGCTGGCCGGGATGCTGTTTCATGTGAGTCTGGATGCTTGCAACAATGAGCTGGTGCGCGGCATCCAGCGCCAGCTCCAAAGGGAGGCCGCCGGTCGCTGTCCCGGCTGCGCCCGCCAGGTGAGCCGGCTGGAGTTGCATGCCCGCCGCCCCCTTCGGAGCTTGCTGGCCCGCTATCAACGGGCCAATTATGTGGTGCTTTGCCCGGAGTGCCATCGCCTGGCCCACCAGCAGCGACAGACGGTGACCACGATGGCCAGCGCCTCCCGCTAGCTTTGTCCGGCCCCGCCCCAGTGGGGCCACGCTCTGGGCGGGGTCCGCGACCTGTTATCTCTGGCTCGCTGTTGCTTCGGTGGCTGCTCCCGGTTCGATGTCTCGACGGGAGGAGCCTTCTGTGATATAATCGCCGCGAAGGTTTTGGCCAATCGATGGCCTGCGATGAAAGCGAGGGTGAACCTTGAATACGTTGCAAGCCTGGGCCCCGGCTCTCCGGGTGATTCAGATTATTCTGTCTGTGGCTGTTATTCTCTTTATCTTGTTGCAGGCACGCAGCGCCGGCCTGGGCAGTATCTTCGGCGGGACCAGCGCCGGCTCGGTCTTTAAAACACGCCGCGGGGTGGAGCGCCTGATCTTTAATTTGACCGTCATCTTTGTGGTGCTCTTCGCTCTGGTCTCGGTGGTGATGATGTTGCTTCCCGCTTAGATCAGACCGTTCACCTCGACCTCGGCCAGGTAGGGGCGCCTGGGGAGACCGCTCTTCTCCTGCATGGGCTCGCTCGATACGGCTGCTCCGCGCCCCCCCCAGCTACTCCCGACTCTCCCAGGCTCTAGCCCTGCCTTGCCCACTACTATCAGCCTGGACTGGATGAGCGGCTTTTTGCGCTCTCTTTTGAACCCCCCCAGCACACCCCTCCCCCAGACTCTGCTTTTCTCTCTCTCATTTGCTCTGGCAATGTGGTCTTTTCCTTGAACAATAAATAAGCATACATGAATTTATGGATGTAGCGCTGTCCAGGATCTTTGAACCCGGCAGCGATGCGCTGCGCTTCTCAGGCTGGTTGTTTCTGTGTGAGCACATTGACATGTTCCATGAACGCTTTCTACAATCAAAGCAGGCAAGCAAGGAGCAGGAGGGCGAGTATGATGGAGCAACCGCTGAGTTTTTCGGCTGAGGCGGGCCTGGCCGAGGAGGCTGGCAGTAAGCCTGGAGAGGTGGAGCGGCTCCTGCCGCCGGAGGCGCCGCGCGAGCTGGGCCATTATCGTCTGGTGCGCCTGCTGGGCCGTGGGGGCTTTGCTGAGGTCTACCTGGGTGAGCATCGCTATCTGGGAACCGCGGTGGCCATTAAGCTCCTGCGGGCTCGCCTGGACCCTGAGATTCTGCAGCGCTTCTGCGCGGAGGCCCGCCTCGTGGCTCGCCTGGACCACCCTCATATTGTGAGGATCTTCGATTTTGTCCTGCTGGAGGAGCAGGGCCTGGCTTTTTTAGTGATGGAGTATGCTCCTGGCGGGACTTTGCGCCAGCGTCATCCCCGTGGTAGCCGCTTGCATCCGGCGACGATCCTGCTCTATTTGCAGCAGATTGGGGCCGCTCTGGACTATGCGCACCGTCAGCGCTGCATTCATTGCGATATTAAGCCGGAGAATATGCTGATTGGGCGCGATGGCTCGCTGTTGTTGAGCGATTTCGGCATTGCGTCCCTGGCCGGCCAGAGCCAGGGGGACTGGCCACAGGCAGAGGCCATTGCGGGAACGCTGGCCTATATGGCGCCGGAACAGCTGGCGGGTCAACCGCAGTTGGCCAGCGATCAGTATGCGCTGGGAGTGGTGGTCTATGAGTGGCTGTGCGGGGAGTGCCCTTTTCGTGGTTCGCCTGCTGAGGTGTTGGCCCAGCATGTGCAGGCGCCACCACCGTCGCTGCGTCAGCGCGTGCCCACCCTGCCGCCGGCGCTGGTCGCCGTGGTGGAGCGGGCCCTGGCAAAGCAGCCGGAGGCGCGTTTTGCGACAGTGCTGGAGTTTGTGCGAGCTTATGAGCAGGCCCTGGGCCAGGCTCTCCGTCCCCGCCCTCGCTTCCGTCCTCCTGCGCGGTTCTCGCAGGACCAGGTCGAGCGTCCGACACGGCGGGCCTTGATGGTGGGGATGACTAGCCTGGCAGCCAGCGGCTTGCTTGGTGGCGGGTTGACCTGGCTGGCTTTTTCTTCGTCTCAGCTGCACCCCAGTCGCCCGCCACTGCCCGATTGCCCGCTGCCGCTGAGTCAGCCAACCAGACAGCCGCTTGAGGGGCCAGCCCAGGTGACGCCCACCAGACCAGTCCCCCAGGAGCATCAGGGCCAGCACCATGCTTCTTCTTCTTCTCCTCCTCTCTTTCCCCGAGCGTGGCCTTCCGCTGTCTCGCGGTCGTCTGGGTCCGCGCGTCCTGAGCAGCACCGTGTACCTTGACAGGCCAATTTCGCCAGTGCTACCATGTACGATCGTGATGACTGTTCCTTTGTGCTTTGCGCTCAGCGTCGGCCCGCGCACGGCTGCGCTGCGCAGCGAGGCTATTCGCCCGAGCCATATCGCGCATGCTCCAGCCGCATGAGCCTGGCGCAGCTTATGCGGCAGAAATGAGGAGCAGCGCCACCAGTGTAAGCCAGGGCAGGACCAAGCAAGCAGGACGCCGTTCTGCTGATGGTGGGTTTTTGGCCTGCAAGCCAGCTCTGAGGGGAGAGAGCGAAGCGCTCTCCGCTCCTTCCTGTCTCTCCCGTCGCTGGCCTGGTCTGGCCCGGTTTGCTGCCTGGCGAAGACGTTGCCGCGATCGGCAAGCCTCTCCTCCTTTGTTTGCTTTGCTCCTCTGACTGCCCTCTCCCTCCGTTCAGCCTCTCTGCTGGCCTTGGTTTTGCTTCCTCTGACGGCTGCGCCAGGCTGGTTCCTTTCACTTCACTACTGCGTCCATTGCAGACGCTCGCACTTGCAAGAGCATGTGATTCTATTATGAAAGGAACAGGCTGGATCATGGAAAAGCGGATCGAGGGCGAGGGCGAGGGACAGAAAGCCCAGCCGTCGAGGGCATCGTCGCGCGGCGCTCGCCTGCGCCTCTTACTGGCCTACGACGGGTATAATCTGGCGACGAATGCGACCTTGAGTAGCGCGGTCTGGATGATCTATCTGGCGCGCCACGGCTATAGTCCCCTGGCCATCGGCTTGCTGGAGATGACTTTGCATGTGACGAAGCTGTGCGCGGAGATTCCCACGGGGATCTACGCCGATTTGCTGGGGCGGCGTCGCAGTCTGTTGGTGTACTGCGGTCTGTCGGCAGCGGCGATGCTCGGCCTGGCCTGGCCACTTGGGCCGTTGGTTGTGCTGAGCTTTATGCTTTGGGGCCTGGCTTTCGCTTTCCGTGGCGGCGCTGAGGAGGCGCTGCTTTGGGGCCTGGCGCGGCGTCTGGTGACTGGCGAGGGCCAGCAGCAGCGCTACTTTCGTCGCTTGATTAGTCGCATGTATCTGCTGGCGCTCGTTGCGGAGGCGGCCAGTACGAGCCTCGGGGGGCTACTTGGCCAGGTGCAGGAAGTGCTGCCGTTCCTGGTTCAGGCAGCCCTGGCGCTGCTGGGGATGCTGCCCTTGCTGGCACTACCGGAGGAACGTGGCAGTAGCCAGCGCCAGCCGCTACGGCATTTGCTGCAGGGATTGCGGGCAGTGCGCAGCGATCGGGTGTTGGTTGCTCTGCTTGCGCTGGCGGGCCTGGTTGAGGGCTGCGGCCTGACCATTTATTACTACCACCAGCTCTATCTGGTCGGTCTGGGGCTGACGCTGGCCCAGGTGGGCCTGGTGATCGCTGCCAGCCAGGTGATCAGCTTCGGCTGCACCGCCCTGGCTCCGGCGCTGCTGGCGCGGCTGAGACAGAGCCATCTGCTGGTCGGGCTGCTGGTGGCGTTGGCCGGCGGGCTGCTGTTGATGAGCCTGCCACTGGTACCGCTCAGTCTGGCGGGTTTCCTGGTGCTCTTCCAGGGAGCGTACGCGCTCTGGCAGCCGGTGGTGAGTACCTGGCTCAATGAGCGCAGCCCCGAGGCTCAGCGGGCCACGGTGCTCTCTCTGCAGACGGGTCTCTTTAGTGCGGCAATGGTGACCCTCTTCCCGCTCTTCGGTCTGGGAGTAGGAGAAATGAGCTACCGCTCGCTCTATCGTGCGCTCGCGCTGCTGGCCAGTGGTGGTTTGCTGCTGGCCGGCCTGGGAAGCTTGCTCTGGGGAGGCCAGCGAGGACTTCGCGGGAGCCAGAAGCAGAGCGAGCAGCCCTGAGTACGGCGGCCAGCGGATCGCCCGCGCGCCGCTCGTGACACTCGTCTGGCGCGCAGGTTCTGGTCAGGCGGTGAGCCGGACGGGGCGACGCTGGCCTGCCATTTTTTGGGCACAACTTACAAATTTTTAGCTACTCGTCAGCAGCGATCTTGTACGACATGACGCTACCGACACGTGGCCGCGCTAGAACTGAGCAGCAGGCACTTTCAGCGTCTTACGAGTACTTGACGAGCTTTCTTCTCTCTCCTACAATAAGTATGCTGGTAGATTGTTAGCCAGAGGCCCGGCAGGGCCAGCTTCGCTACGACTGTGTCACACGGGGAAATCCGCCCAACCCAGGGCTTGCAAGCACGGGCAAGAGAACAGGCACGATGGTTGATCATTCGGGTAGACAGCTCGATAACTACTTCCTCCTCCGCTTGCTTGGGCAGGGTAACTACGGCCAGGTCTACCTGGGCGAGCATACCCAGCGCAAGCATCTCGTGGCGGTGAAGGTGCTCCACACCGGCCTGAACTATGAGGCGCTGCGCCATCTGGTCAATGAGGCCCGCCTCTTCCGCCTGCGACATCCACATATCGTGGCAGTCCAGGACTTCGGTCTCGAGCAGGCGCTCGGGGTGCCTTTCATTGTGATGGACTATGCCCCCAACGGCACCCTGCGCCAGCGCCATCCCCAGGGAACGCGCGTGCCGCTGGAGCTGGTGCTGCACTATGTGCAGCAGCTCGCCGATGCCCTGCAGTATGCCCACGATGAAAATGTGATCCACCGCGACCTGAAGCCGGAAAATATGCTGCTGGATCAGGAGGACCGCCTCCTGCTGACCGACTTCGGGATCTCGGTGATCGTGCAGACCCCCCCAGGCCAGACCCCTCTGGAGCAGCAGAACGCCGGGATCGCCGGCACCCCCCACTATATGGCCCCGGAGCAGTTTATGGGACGTACCAGCCGCGCCAGCGATCAGTATGCGCTGGCGGTGATCGTCTATGAGTGGCTCTGCGGCGATCCCCCTTTCGATGGAACCTTCTATGAGCTGTATGCCCAGCATTCTCAAGCCTCTCCTCCTTCTCTGTTGGAGCGCGTGCCCGAGCTCTCGCCCGAGATCGAGTATGTGATTATGCGCGCGCTGGCAAAGGACCCCAAGGGACGCTTCGCCAGCGTGCGCGAGTTCGCTCAGGAGTTGGAACGCGCCGCCCGCTCGCTGCTGGTGCTCAATTATGTGCCGCGCATCCAGCCTCGTAGCCGCCAGGAGTGCTTCGATGATGGGGTGGCTTTTTATTTTCAGGGCCGCTATAAGGAGGCGGCTGAGGCTTTCTCTGAGGCTATCTCACAGGACCCCACCTACGCCGACGCTTATGTGAACCGCGGCAGCTGCTATCTGCAGCTCCAGGAGCCTGAAAAGGCCCTCACCGATTTCGATCGCGCTCTGGAGCTGAATCCTCAGCAGGCTATCGCTTATAATGGGCGCGGCTACGCCCGCTGCGCCCTGGGCGATGATCGCCGCGCGCTGGCCGATTTCGAGCGCGCTCTGGAGCTTGATCCAGCCTACCTGGAGGCTTATTTTAACCGGGGCCGCGCTTATCGCCGCCTCCAGGAGTATGAGAAGGCTATCTCTGACTATAGCCGCGTGCTGCAGCTCGACCCCTCTCATGTCGACGCCTATAATAATCGCGGCAATGCCTATTGCTGCCTGGGCAATTTCGAGCAGGCCATCGCCGATTTCAGTCAGGCTATTCGCCTCAATCCCGAGTATACGCTGGCCTACAATAACCGCGGTAATGCCTATGATGCGCTGGGCGAGCACGAGCTGGCTCTCTCCGATCTGACACGCGCTATCGAGCTGGATGCTTTCTACGCTAATGCCTACAATAACCGTGGAACGGTATATCGCAATATGCAAGAGTATGAGCAGGCTCTGGAGGATTATGAGCGCGCTCTGGAGATCCAGCCCGATTACGCCCTGGTGTACTACAATCGCGGCCTGACTCGCTATGAGATGCAGGACTATGAGCAGGCCATTCAGGATTTCGAGCGCGCTCTGGAGCTTGATCCCGGTTACGTGGAGGCTCATATCAGGCGCGGCATGGCTTATGATGCTTTGCAGGAGTACGAGAAGGCAATTGCGGATTTCAATCGGGCTGTGGAGCTGTCCCCCTGTCTGGCACGCACTTACGTTTACCGCGGCCTGGCTTACGCCGGTCTGGGGAACTACCGACGGGCAATTCTGGACTACGATCGCGCTCTGGAGCTGCGCCCCGATGATGCTGAGAGCTATCGCCATCGGGGTGTGGCCTACTTCCGCCTGGGAGACTACCAGCGGGCGATTCTGGACTACGATCGCGCGCTGCAATTGGACCCGAGCAATCGGCTGGTGCGGGCGAGCCGCGAGGAGGCGCTCTATCGGCTGCGCCAGGAGCGGCGGCGCGAGGCTCGTTGAGCCTTCCCACCTCCGTCGCCGGGCCTGCCTGCCCCCTCCCTTATCTCGCTCCTCCCTTTGCTTGCCGGCCTTGCTCCTATCCTGGCCAGGCCGGCGCCTGCCAGAGCCGCCAGCGCTCTCCCTTCTCTATCTGCTCGGCGGGACTGACCACAGGCGTCCTTTCCCTCTGGATGAATGGATAGCGCTTGCTACCATGACCACAATCGGATCAGCAGGTTTTCAGGATCAGGAGTAGAATAGAGAAGCATGACCACTCCATTCGATCAGCTCAATGCTAAAGAGCAGCAACAGCCAGAATACAGATAAAGACCAGAGACGAGCACCGGGCAGATAGAGCTGGCTCCTTCTTCTGCCCCCCAGCCCGCGCCTTCACTGGAGGAGATGCCTGCGGCGGCGCCGTCCCTGGCGGGGCAGCCCTCAGCCGAGGCTCCCCCGCAGGCGGAGGAGCTTCTGAGACAGGCCCAGGAACTCCGCAAAAGTGGCGCTTTGGAGGCGGCACGCTCTACGATAGAGCAAGCACTGCGATTGCAGCCGAAGAGTGCTATACTGCTCAATGAGCGTGGCGAGATTCGCTATGCACAGAGAGATGTCAACGGCGCTTTCGCCGACTGGCAGGCTGCTCTGGAGCTGGAGCCTGCCTGTATCGATGCGATCAATAACCGCGGGGTTGTCTTTCTGGAGCGGGGTGAGTATGAGCAGGCCCTGGCCGATTTCAATGCCGCTCTCCTGCTCCAGCCTGATCATGTCGAGGCTCTCTCTAACCGCGGCGTCCTCTTCCTGCGCCAGGGGCAGTATGAGCAGGCTCTGGCCGATTTCAATGCCGCTCTCCAGCTCAAACCCGACCTGGTCGAGGCTCTCTCTAACCGCGGCGTCCTCTTCCTGCGCCAGGGGCAGTATGAGCAGGCTCTGACCGACCTGAACGCAGCCCTCCAGCTCAAACCCGACCTGGTCGAGGCTCTCATCAGTCGCGGCGTCCTCTTCCTGCGCCGGGAACAGTACGAGCAGGCTCTGGCTGACTTCAACGAGGCTCTCCGCCTGCAGCCGACGCATGCCAGGACATTGGTCGAGCGGGGCCGCGTCTTGAGGGCCATCGCCCCCGAGCTGGCTCTGGCCGACTTCAATGAGGCCATCCGCCTGCAGCCGACCGCCAACGCTTTCCAGGAGCGCGCTCTTCTCTTTTTGAGTGAGCAGCGCTACAAGGAGGCGGTCGCCGACTTCACCGAGGCGCTGAACCTCTCGCCAGCGCCTTCGTCTGCACTGCTGACCTATCGCGGTACCGCTCATTTGCGCGCGGGTGATCTGCTCCAGGCCCTGACTGACTTCAATACCGCCCTCCAGCTCAAGCCCGAGGATGCTTCCGCCCTGCATGGGCGCGGGCAGGTCCTGATGAAGCTAGGAGAGGCCGAGCAGGCATTGAATGATTTCAATGCAGCCATTGCTCTGCAGCCGGCGAATGCCACTTTCTATGAGAGCCGGGGCACGCTGCTCACGCGGTCCTTCGATCAGGAGCGGCAGCGGCAAGCGCTGGCCGATTTTACGGAGGCCATCCGCCTGCAGCCCAACAGGCCTATTCCCCACGTTGGCCGTGCGGCCCTGCTCTTTGGCAAGCTGCAGTGGGAGGAGGCCCGCGAGGCCATAGAGGAGGCGATCCGGCTCAATCCGTTCGATCCTTACACGTGCCGCCTGGCGAGCGAGATCTACCGCTGGCTGGGCCAGCGCGAGGAGGCGATCGCCAGTCTGTCGCAGGCGATCAGGCTGCAGCCAGGGCGGGCGAAAGACTACTGGCAGCGCGCCACTCTCTATCTCTGGCAGGGCCGCTATGGACTCGCCGCCGCCGATTTCCGGCAGACTCTTCGCCTGGCGCTGCGCGCCAGGCGGCGGCGCCTGCTGCAGGCCGCCGGCTTCTGGAAACGGAAGGAGAGCGGGCAGGAGGGCCGACTGTGACTGAGCAGTCACGCTCTTTTGCTGCGCTACCCGGTTGCTCTCTACCACAGGGACATGAGTAGCTCATAGCGCAGCTAGTGCAGCCCTTCTTGTATGAGGCTATGAGGGAGAAGATGAGGAGGCTCTTCTACAGGCAGCAAGGCAGCAGGTCCCAGATTCCGATGAGGAAAGCTGTCAGGGCTGGCAGGCACAGCGCCGATCGCTCCCGCTTCGTACCATCAGGACCATCAAGCCAGCGCTCTCCAGCCCGGCGGCGCCAGGATCTGCCTGCAGCGCGTCACTCTATCCCTCCCGCAGGACAATCTGCCGCAGGGCCTGGCCGGCTTCAGCAGGGCGCTCCGTCTCAACGCCCGCCACGCCGCGGCCTCTTCCAGCCCTGGTACGCGCTTTCTTGAGCCGGTCCCTGGCCGTTGCGATGTGCTGACGGTAATCGAGAAAAGGGCGCTGGCAATGGTGCGCGAGGCCATGCGCCGCCAGCAGTCCTGAATCAGGAGCCTCGCGCGCTGGCTCTTCTTGCATCGAGCCAGCGGCTTTCTCTATACTATCAGCTGGCTATACCAGTATGCCACTGGGAATGCGCCAGGGCCAGCAGGCGTATCAGCGGAGGAGAGAGGAGAGACGAGGTGATGCAGGATCTGACAGGAGCAGAGTTTGAGGGCTATCGGTTGTTGGGCCTGCTCGGGAGGGGCAGCCTGGGCCAGGTCTATCTGGCCCGCAGGACGAGCGAGGAGGCCGAGGGGAGAGCCGCGCCGCCTCTGGCTCTTAAGGTACTGAACACGCCCGCGCTCAGGAAGGCGGAGCTGCCTCCCTTGTTCGCCGCGCTGCTGGCTTTGCGGGCGCTTCGCCATGAGCAGCTGCTGCCACTGCTGGACTTCGGCTACGACAGCGCGCGTCGTCTGCTCTTTGTGGTGCTGCCCTATGTCGCCGCTGGCTCTCTGCGCGCGCGCCATCCTCACGGCTCCCGCCTGCCCCTGCTTACGGTGGTGCGCTACGCGACGCAGCTCGCTTCGGCGCTGCAGGCCGCCCATGAGGCCAGCTGGTTGCACGCTCATTTGAAGCCGGAGAACGTGCTGCTCGCCGACGATGAGCGGCTCTTGTTGAGTGAGGTGGGCCTCTGGACAGTGCTGCAGCCTTTTACGAGAGGGACCGCTGCCTGGCTTGCGGGCGAGCTGACGGCCTCCTCCTATCAGGCCCCTGAGCAGCTGGCCGGGCAGCCTGTGGCGGCCAGCGACCAGTATGGGCTGGCGGCGCTCTGCTACGAATGGCTGACGGGCGCCCTACCACAGCGCCTGGAGGAGGGCGGAACGCTGCAGTCGCTGCGGGCCAGCGCGCCGGAGCTGAGCACGGCAGTTGAGCAGGTGCTGGCTCAGGCGCTGGCCCCTGATCCGGCCAGGCGCTTCCTTTCCGTGCAGGCTTTTGCCGAGGCTCTCAGCCGGGCCGCCGCCGCCCTGGAGGTGGCTATTCCCCAGGAGCGCGAGCTGGTTGAGCTGTGGCTGCAGCAAGGCAACGAGCACTATCGTCAGGGACGCCGCCAGGAGGCCCTGGCCGCCTTCGGCGAGGCGCTGCGTCTCGATCCACGCAACGTTTACGCCTACAATCGGCGCGGCCAGGTCTATGCTGAGCTGGGACGCACTGAGGAGGCCCTGGCCGACTTCAATGCCGCTATTCGTCTGGCTCCTTCCGACCCGACGGCCTACCACCATCGCGGCTTTCTGGCGCTGCAACAGGACCGGCTGGAGCAGGCGCTGGAGGACTATACGACGGTGCTGCGCCTGGAGCCGGGGCGCGCGGTGAGCTATAACAATCGCGGGCGCATCTATCTGGAGCTGGGACGCCCTGGCGAGGCCCTGGCCGATCTGAATGAGGCCCTTCGCCTCGACCCCGCCTATGCCCCGGCCTATTTTAATCGCGGCAACGCTTATGAGGAGCTGGGAGAGCCAGAGCGGGCTATCGCTGACTATACGGAGGCGCTGCGCCTTGATCCATCGCATGCCCCGGCCTCCTTCCATCGTGGGCTGCTCTATCAGCAAGAGGGCGAGCTGGAGCGGGCGCTGGCCGATCTCGACGAGGCCATCCACCTGGATACCAGCGATGCCGCCGCCTATCTGGCACGCGGCGAGGTCTATCTGGCCTTGGGTCAGGCTGCTCAGGCCCTGGCCGATTTCGAGCAGACGCTTCGCCTTGATCCCCACAACGCCGGGGCCTATCTGCAGCGCGGCTTGCTGCGGCGACGCCAGGGAGAGGAGGCTCAGGCCCTGGCCGACCTGAGCACGGCTATCCGCCTGGCGCCCGCCGATCCCCTGGCCTATCGAGAGCGCGCCAGCCTGTATGAGGAGCAGGGCGACTTTGATCGGGCGCTCTCGGATCTGGATCAGGCCATCCACCTGGCTCCTGCTGAGGCCCTCAGCTATGCTCAGCGCGGTAATCTCCGCCAGCAACGGGGGGAGATCGAGGAGGCCCTGGCCGACTTCGAGCAGGCGCTTCGCCTTGATCCCAGCCTGGCGGCGGCTTACTTTGATCGGGCTGTGCTCTACGCGGAGCTGGGCGAGCTGGAGCTGGCCCTGAGCGATCTCAACGAAGCTCTTCGCCTGGCCCCCGAGACTGCCGAGGCCTATTATTATCGCGGCCTGCTCTACGCCGATCTGGGCCAGCTCCAGGAGGCCATCACCGACCTCAGTGAGGCCCTTCGCCTCCGTCCCGACGATGCCGCCCTGTACCGGGAACGGGCGCGCCTCTACGAGCTGCAGGGGCGACTTCAGTACGCGCTGGCCGATCTGGAGCGCGCCCGACGCTACGCGCCAGAGGATGAGGAGATCTGGCAGACCCTGCAGCGGGTTCGGCAGCTTTTGCACTCACAGGGAGACTGAGCCTCTCTCTTGCTCTGCTTCTCTGACCTCCTGCCCAGCCGCCAGTATTTGCCCTGACCGCGAGGGTGTGCTATGCTATCCGCGTTTATACTATAGCGGTGCAGGCCACTGCCACGCTCGCGCTCTGCCGACTCCAGATCTACCGATCCTGCGCGCTCTCATTTGAAATCAAAGGAAAGGAGACGTCCCTGATGCTCCCCGATCTTTCTGGCCAGCGCCTCGGTCGCTACCAGCTTATCCGCCTGCTAGGCCACGGCCCTCTCGGCCAGGTCTATCTGGCCGAGGACCAGGAGCAACGGTTAGCAGAGCCTGTCGTGCTCAAACTCCTTACGGCTTTTCCCTCCTCCCCAGCACAAGCCGAGGGCTTTCAGGATGAGATCCGCTTCTTGAGGCGGCTCTCTTTTCAGAGCTTTCTGCCCTGGCTCGACTCCGGCTTCGATTCCGTCCTCTCGCTCCCTTTCTTAGTCCGGGCTTACGTTCCCGGCAGTTCCTTGCGCGCCCATCATCCCAGTGGCTCCCGTCTCTCTCTCTCTACTGTGCTAGACTATGTGAACAAGATCGTTCCCGCCCTGCAGGAGCTGCATGATCTTCACCTGCCCCATGCACGTCTGAAGCCCGAGAACGTCTGGCTGGATGCTCATGGGCACCTGCTGCTCAGCGACGGTGTTCTCACTTTCCCCGAAGCCGATCCCGATAGGCAGACCCCTTCTCCCTACCTGGCCCCCGAGCAGCGGCAGGATCAGGCGCAACTCGCCAGCGATCAGTATGCCCTGGCAGTCATGATCTACGAGTGGCTGGCCGGCGAGCTGCCCACTCTCGGTAGCACCGACCAGCCAGCCCTGCAGCTTCCTCCCCTTGCCGCTGACGATGAGGCCCCTGGTATCCAGGCCGCCTTCGAGCTGGCGCTGCAGCGCGCCCTGGCTCCCCAGCCCACTGAGCGCTTTGCTTCTGTACGCGACTTCGCTGCCGCTCTCGAGCAGGCCACTATCGGAAGTCCACCTGCTCCCTCAGAAGAGGTCGAGGAGCTGCTCCAGCAGTTTCAGAGCGCCTATGAGAAGGAGGACTACAACCAGGCTCTGGCCATTTTGAATGAGGTTATCCGCCTCGCTCCTGGTCATTCCGACGCTTATCTCTACCGCGGCCTCTACTACCTGATTCACAACCAGGGCGATCAGGCACGGGCCAACTTTGACGCAGCTATCCGCAACGATCCCCTGAACGCGGAGGCCTACCTCTGGCGCGGCGCCATCTTCAGTCTCCAGGACCATCGCGAGCTGGCCCTCGCTGACTTCAACGAGGCCATCCGCCTCCAACCTGATCTTGCCAGAAGCCACAGCCACCGCGGTCTCTTCTATCAACGGCAAGGAGAGCATGAGCTGGCTCTCGCCGACTTCAACGAGGCCATCCGCCTCAATCCTACAGACGCGCAACTGTATAGCGACCGCGGCTCGCTCCATCACGAGATGGGGCGGCTCGACCTGGCTCTCGCCGACTTCAATGAGGCCATCCGCCTCGATCCTACAGACGCTCAAGTCTATAGCGACCGCGGCTCCGTTCATCGCGAGATGGGGCGGCCCGACCTGGCTCTCGCCGACTTCAATGAGGCCATCCGCCTCGATCCTACAGACGCCCAACTGTACAACTATCGGGCTGTGCTTCATCGCGACCTGGAGCAGCTCGATCTGGCTCTCGACGACCTCAATGAAGCCATCCGTCTCGATCCCACCACCGCCCAACTGTACCACCATCGGGCTGTGGTTCATCGCGACCTGGAGCAGCTCGATCTGGCTCTCGCCGACTTCAACGAGGCCATCCGCCTCGATCCCACTAACTCCCAACAGTACAGCAACCGCGGCGCCCTTCATCACCAGATGAAGCAGCCCGAGCTGGCTCTCGCCGACTTCAACGAGGCCATCCGCCTCGATCCCACTAACTCCCAACAGTACAGCGACCGCGGCTTCCTTCACCGCGAGATGAACCAGCTCGATCTGGCTCTCGCCGACTTCAACGAGGCTATCCACCTCGATCCCACCAACCTCGAATTCTACCTGCACCGCGCCTCGCTTCACCGCGAGATGAACCAGCTCGATCTGGCTCTCGCCGACCTCAACGAGGCCATCCGCCTCGATTCCACCAACGCCGAACTGTACAACTATCGGGCAGCGCTTCATCGCGACCTGGAGCAGCTCGATCTGGCTCTCGCCGACTTCAACGAGGCCATCCGTCTCGATCCCACAGACGCCGAGCTGTACCTCCATCGGGCAGCGCTTCATCGCGACCTGGAGCAGCTCGATCTGGCTCTCGCCGACCTCAATGAAGCCATCCGCCTCCAACCTGATCTTGTCAAGAGCTACGCCTTCCGCGGCTTCCTCTACCAACGGCAAGGAAAGTATGAGCTGGCTCTCGCCGATTTCAACAAGGCCATCCGCCTCGCTCCTACCAACACCTACCTGTACAGCTATCGGGCTATGCTTCATCGCGAGATGAACCGGCTCGATCTGGCTCTCGCTGACCTCAACGAGGCCATCCGCCTCGATCCCACTAACGCCGAACTGTACAGCTATCGCGGCGAGTTGCGTAGTCATGCGAGCCAGTTCGAGCCGGCTCTCGCCGACTTCAACGAGGCTATCCGTCTCGATCCCACTAACGCCAAAGCCTATCTGAGGCGTTGCCTCCTTCACCGGCTGCAAGGCCACTACGATCTCGCGTTGGCCGACCTCAACCGGATACTACAGCTCTTCCCTGACGATCCAGATCTCTACCTTGATCGCGCTCAGCTTTACGAAGAGATGGGGGATTTCACCAGCGCCCTCTCTGACTACCATGAGGCGATCCGCCTTGCTCCGACCTACGTCCGCGCTTATAACCACCGCGGCCTCCTTTATCGAGAGCAGGGTCAATATGATCTGGCTCTGGCTGACCTCAATGAGGCCATCCGCCTCAATCCTACCGATGCCTCCAGTTACAATAACCGCGCCCTCATTCATGAGAAGTTAGGGAACCTCTCTCAGGCCCTCAGCGACTACAATCAGGCGATTCAGCTCGATCCCGGCCATACGGCGGCTTATAACAACCGCGCCCTCCTCTACCAGTCGCTGGGCAATTTCGAGCCCGCGCTGGACGACTTCAATGAGGCCATTCGTCTGAATCCGTATCTCGCGCTTCTCTACTACCATCGTGGCCGGCTCTATGCCAGCAATGGGATGTTAGCAGAGGCTATCGCTGATCTGGAGCAGGCTTATCTCCTCTCTCCCGACAACGAGAGCATTCGCCATGAGTTAGAGCAGGCTCGGCAGGCGCGCAAACGGCGCAGACATTGATCACCCAGGCGAGCTGCACCATGCACTCACGCCCTGGCCATCCCCGGTCTTCCGATGAGCCAGCCGTGCTTCCCGCTCGCTCTCCCTCACAGGCAGGAGGTCAGGGGAGGTGGCCCCCCTCCCTTTCTCTCCTTCGGTAGCCTCTGAGCAGTTCCAGGATCAGCCGACACGCACTGGCTCTCGGCTCTCAGGGGGTCCCTGCCCCTCGGTTTGGAAGAGCGCGCTCCCTCTCCGCTTGCTCAGCCCTTCGATCCCTGACAGGCTCCACCTTTTTTGGTTCAGCAGCCGGGCCTTGCCTCAACTGGACGACAATGTTATACTCTAGGGTGGATGTTGTGACCTTTGAACCGCTGGATCGCCGCCAGAGTACCAGGTCAACCCTCTTGAGGATACTGAAAGGCGAGAAGGATGGAGAAAGCACAAGAGTCGGCTACCTCTGCTGCGTTTTCAACACCATCACGTCCACAACAACAGCAGCCGCTCAGGCCGATTACCCAGCTGTGCCCCCGCTACGAGCACGCGATGCAGATCCTCGGCAAGCGCTGGACCGGCCTGCTGATCGCGTCGTTGCTGGATGGCCCGCGCCGCTTTGGCGAGTTGACCACGATCGTCGGCGGCCTCTCCGACCGCGTGCTCTCCGAGCGCCTGCGCGAGCTGGAACAGGAGGGCATCGTCGAGCGCGTCGTCTACCCACACATTCCTGTGCGCGTCGAATACCAGTTGACAGAGAAGGGCCGCGCGCTGAAGCCGGTGATCGATGCCATCCACGCCTGGGCTGAGCGGTGGATCGAGTTGCCTCTTCCTCCATCTTCGTGCCAGCCTTCAGCGATGGATTCATCTTCAGCTTCCTCCTGCTCCGAGGGAGAAACCTGCCCTCGCGAGGCCTAACTTCGCTCGCATCCCTGGCAGATAGATTGACCTTCCTTCCCCCTGCTGCTATACTCGTCTTCGCTCAGGCAGGCAGGCACCGTTCATCAGTGGCGGTCTGTACTGCTTTTGCCTCACTCCTTCTTTCTTTCTTTCTTATCAAGACTCTGTAAGGAGAAGTGCGCACATGGAAAATTTATGGGCTCCCTGGCGCATGGCCTATATCACGCCCAAGGACCAACAGGCGAAGTCGGAGGAGTGCATCTTTTGCAGCAAGCCCGCCGCCAACGACGATGCCCGCAATCATATCGTCTACCGCGGCGAGCGCTGCTTTATGATGCTCAATCTCTATCCATACAATAACGGCCACTTGATGATCGCTCCTTACCACCACGTGCCCAGCATCACGGAGCTGGAGGCGGAGACGCTCGGCGAGCTGATGGCTCAGGCCCAGCTGGCTCTGCGCGCGCTGCGCAGGCTGATGGCCCCCGATGGCTTCAATCTGGGGATCAATGAGGGGAAGGTGGCCGGCGCCGGCTTCGCCGAACATATGCATCTGCACATAGTGCCGCGCTGGCTCGGCGATACGAATTTTATGCCAGTGATTGCCGATGTGAAGGTGATCCCCGAGCATCTCGATAATGTCTATCGCCAGCTTAAGGAGACGATCGAGACGCTGCTGCACAGTTGAGCCTGGGGGGAACGATGGCTGTGTCGGGAGCGACTGGCATGCGGCGGAAGACGAGCGACACGAGATCAGTGGCAGCGACAACAATACGGCCCTGGCGCTCGCCGCTCCAGGGTATCAAAGGCCGCTTGGGAGGAATGCCATTGGTATACGCTTCGGCAAGCCAGGTAAAGCGCCCAGGCCTACGCAGTCCCGCCACCCTACGGGACGCTCCACACCTGCACTA
>NZ_BDGT01000051.1 GCF_001748285.1 Thermogemmatispora onikobensis
AAGCACAAAAGCTTTTGCTTCAGAAAGAAGATGACCAGCTTCAAGCCTTCGAAACCCACTTCCGACAGCGTCTGGAAGAGCTACGACAGCAACCGCTAGCAGCGCTGAGCCAGGTGCTTGCGAATCACTGGCTCCTGGTGGCCAGCGCCGGTAGAGACAGCAGTAGAGACACCGGTAGAGACATGGGCACTGGCATAGATACAGGCGCCACCCACTACCACAGCACCGAGCAGCTCTGGCCAGAGCTGGCCAAGGGCGGGCCGAGCGAGTTCATTACTGATGCTTCTACCCTGCTTCATCTGGCAACCATCCGTCAGGCGGCCCGTCCAAACGGCATCAAGCCGGAAGCTGTGCGTCTCTGTATCATTGCCCTCCTGGCGGGTCTCATTCCCACGCTCAGCGGACCTTACGCCCTCGCCACACTGGAAGCCCTTAGCCTGGTGCTCAGCACCGGACGCCTCTGCCGGGTCCCCATCCCGCTGACAGCAACGCAGCCGCTCGACCTCTTTGGCCAGCTCAGGGCCACAGAGCGCCTTTTCCTCCCTGCCAGCTCCCTGGCCGATACCGTACTGTGGGCTGCTGACCATCCCAAGCAACTGGCCATCGTCGTTCTCGAAGGGCTGGACCGCCTTCCCGGCGCCCCAGTTTATGTGCCGCTTCTACAGCAATACATCGTCATGCAGCTTCTCCCCGCATCAACGCCGATACCGGTGCCACTCTTCCATCCCCAGGCGCTCCCTCCTGGCGATCCCTACCGCTCTCTGGCGACCTTCCGCTGGCCACCCAACCTGCTGCTGACCGCGACCTGCGATGACGACCTGCACAGCCTGCCACTACCCAAGATCACCCGGGGTTGGCTGGTCCACCTCAACCCCAGTCAGCTCGCTCTAAGCCTCAATCAGCAGCAGCTCAATGGTCATCAGGAGCGGAGCGAGATAGCCGCTGAGGACTGGCGCCACTGGCGTCTCACCGTCCACCAGGCACTCGTAAGCCCAGCCAGCAACGAGATGAGCGCCAGCGCGTTTTCCGCCATCATAGATCAGCTCAAGCGGACTGCCCGCTGCTTCGATTGCTCCTTCAATGAGAAGCTCCTGAACAAGGCGGCCTATGATCCCAGTGCAGAGGCTGCTGCTTCCCTGGAGGAGGTGGACTAAGGCCATGACCATCACCATCGCGCTGCTCCAGGGCGAACAGGCCAGATACTTTGTCACCTCCTCGCTGCTGGGAACTGTCCAGGCTGCTCCGGAGACACTGCAGGCTGAGGCCGTACGCGCGGTCCTCTGGGCCTTGTACCGGGGAGGCGCCAACTCCCTGAGCAGCGACTCCGCCGTCTCAACCCGCACGCTGCTCCATCACACGCGCCACCTGCTGCTACCCTTCGCCCGGCAGCCACCAGCCTCCTCCAACGGCGCTACAACAACGACGACAGAACAGATCAACCGCCAGTTTCTGGAGCGCCTCGCCGAGCAAGGCGATCTGCTCCCAATCAATCGCGCGGGGTCGCACTGGCTACCGGCCCCCCCGCGCCTTATTCCACTGGGCAGCCGCTATCTGCTCGCCGGTGGCCTCCCTCTGCACGCGCTACCCGGGACGCTCCAGAAGCAGATCACCCTGCGCACTACCCTGCGCCTGCTCCCGCTCACCACAGACAAGGACTGGCCCTACGGCTACCAGAGCCTGACGAGCTGGCTCGGCCCTCAGCCACCCAGCCTGCGCGAGCTGCAGAGCGCCTTCCTGCAGACCCCACTCACTCCTGTGGAGAGAACCCCAACGGCGAGCGACCAGATCGAGGTCTACCTGCCCCAGAGTCGCGGCCCCCAAGAAGAACGCTGGCAGCCGCTGATACCCACAGCCACGGCGTCACCGGGGCGCTACCTATTGCGCAGACCAGACCGCTGGCAGCCTGGATGCTTCCACTACAGCATTGCGTGGCTGAATCAGGGGCGGATTCTGCAGGAATCTCAGCCTGGAGAGAATCAGGACATTGCCCGCCTCTGCTACGCCCTCGATCAGGCCGCCGGCA
The DNA here is from genome assembly GCF_001748285.1 of Thermogemmatispora onikobensis. NCBI lineage: Bacteria > Bacillati > Chloroflexota > Ktedonobacteria > Thermogemmatisporales > Thermogemmatisporaceae > Thermogemmatispora > Thermogemmatispora onikobensis. The sequence continues at coordinate 2,024 of NZ_BDGT01000051.1, forward strand.
AACAGGCAATAGCCCGCTGGTATGGCCAGGCCGGCAGCGAGACGCTGGCCCTGCATCTCGAAAGCCGCCTGCCCCGACGCGAGTACCGCCTGTTGCTGGCCCTGAGCGAGTGCCTCACTACCGAGCGCAGCGCCCCACTCCGCTATCGCTGGCAGGGCATCGCCGTCGAAGATAGGCCCCGCATCGAGGAGACACTGTGGCCCCTGGGCCTGACCTTTGCAGAACATCTCAACCGCTGAGTCGAGACCAGTCGCCAGCGCCCGCCAGCGCCCGCCAGACCTACCTCAGCGCCCCGGCTTGCGGCCAATGGTGACGTGAAACTGGAATTCCGTACCGTAGTTGCGCCACTCCTCCGGCAGCGAGGCCAACAGCTCACGCCATTCTTCTACCGGCATAAAAGATGCCACGCGCTCAGTAAGCGCCGACATCACAGCCAGCATATCTTTCTCCAGCAGGCGCCCACCCTGGCCGCCAGCTTCGCCCATCACCACGCCATAGGTCCGCTTTTCGACAGCGATCGCCCCCGCCTGCCTCAAGAGGGTCGGCATATTGAGAGCAATCAGCGGATCAAAGCCCCAGCCCGCAATCGCCCGATTGACCAGATCGCGCAGATGGGCCGAGCGCGGCCCCGGCTGGTTGAAATACATGCCGGCCTCCGTCAACTGCAACCAGCCACCAGGACGCACCAGGCGCAACAGCTCGCGCAGCACCTGCGGCCAGGCCGAGGCCGGCACCGCCAGAATCAGCAAGCGCTGATGGACCAGATCAAAGCTGTTCTCGGGAAAGGGCAGCCCCTTGAGGACGTCGCCATAGACATAGTCAACGTTGGCCGGCACCGTCGGCAAACGCTCCGGCGGCTCAACGTCCACCCCCATCACTTGACACAGCGGATAACGCTGCCCTACTTCGCGCGCCCATAGTCCCGTGCCACATCCCACATCGAGAATCGCCCGCGGATAATCGTCGAGCGGCGCAATTATGTGCTGCTTTTGCACGCTCATGAGCGCGTAATGCTGAAAGTTGAGGCGATCGATCTCGGCCTCATCCTTCGGTAAGACATAGGGGACATCCTGGAGATAACGGCGCTGCCACTGCTGCTCTTCCTCCGCGCGCGCGTCCTGTCCACGCAGCGTCAGCTCCCCCGTCCTGATCGCCGGCAGTCGCCGCGTCCTCCTAAACAGGCCCCATAACGGCATCCTGGCCTCCTTCTCATGATGAAATACCTGGCTCTCTTCGTCTGTCCCCTGGTGAAGATTAGCGCTCTTGCCCCATGCACTAGATGCCGCTGCTCATGGAGATTGCCGCCCACCAGAGCAGCAGAGACCTCGCCAACCTGCCAGGCCGGACAAGAGGCAACGAGGGCATAGCGCCCTCGTTGCTCATAAGAGAGTATACTTGGTCATCGCTCAAAAATGGAAGGATCTACGTGAAAAGGGCGCCAGCAGCCTTGACCGGGTGGCAGCCATGCCCGTCTGTGATGGGCTGCCACGGCCTGCCTCCAGGGTCGGGGGAGTACGCACAGCCAGGAAGCTCTAGGCCAGCACGCCGATCATCTCCAGCTGCACCAGCAGCTCAAGACCCGCGCGCAACGGCAAGCGCTCCGTCTGCGGCAGGGCCTGCAGCAGCTCCTGCGCTGTCTCCTCCAGGTGAGCCAGGGTATGCACGCCATCGAAGAGCGAGAGCAGCACCTCCTCACCCGGGTGCAGGTCCAGATAGCGCCCCGTCTGCCGATTGACCACGCGCCGTGTCTGGCGTACCGCTCCCTGATAGTAGTAGAGACCATCGCACAGCTCCGCCTCCTTGAGACGCAGCTGGCGCCCCGCGTACTGGGCCGCCAGCTCCTCGCGACGGTAGGGCGCTCCAAAGAGGCCATTGACCAACTGCTGCGCCTCATGCAAAGGATAGCTGCCAAAGAGGCTCAGCGACTCCGCCCGCGTCGCATAGCCCGAGGCCAGGCGCGTAAAAGCCTGGCGATCAGAGAGGTTCAGCTCGCTGCCGCTGCGCGCCAGAATGCGCCGCGCCTGCCAGAACCAGCTTTCCAGCGAGAAGTTATTGCTATACCAAAACGCCGCCATATCGCGGTAGGCTTGCAAATAGGTGCGATAGGTCTGGGCATAAAACTCCCAATAGCGGCGAACCTCCTCATCGCTGCCAGCCGCAAAGCTCGACACCAGGGTATAGGCCGCTTTCTGCCCCAGCTCATGGGCCAGCATCACGCCAGAGGAGAGGATCGGATCGACAAAGCCCGCCGCGTCGCCGACCATCGCCCAGCCGCGCCCGCTGATCTGGCGACTGCGGTATGACCAGTCCTGAATAGCACAGACCAGGCGCCGCTGATCGGCAGCGATGCGCGTCAGGTGTGCCTCCTTGAGGAGATCGCGCACCTCGGCGCAGGTCTGCAGCTCCTCCAGATAGAGCTGCTCCGGTCCCGCGGGCAGCTGTTTGAGCGTCTGGCGATGGGTCACAAAGCCAACGCTCATGACATCGCGCCTCAAAGGAATATACCAGATCCAGCCGCGCGGCGTCGTGATAATGCAGATGCGCGTTAGCTCGGGATAGCCCGTATACTCATAGAGCCACTTCGCTCCCTGCCAGTAGGCAAAGAGGGCATAGTTGTTCATCTGCCCATCGTACTCGCGCAGCTTGAGGGCATGGCCAAGCAGGGCCTGCTGCCCGCTGCAATCGAGGACCCAATCGCAGAAGACCGTCTGTGGGCCACGCTCATCGACAAACTCGACGCCGATGGCCCGCGGCTCCCGCCCGTCCTGGCCCTCAGCGGGCAGCGGTGCCAGCGGCTCGCGATCCCAGAGCACGCGCGTCACACGCGCCCGCTGGCGCACCTCGACCCCCAGGCTGGCGGCGTGGCGTAGTAACAGCTCGTCATACTCCGCGCGCCGCACCTGCCAGGCTCGCGTGTAGAGCCGCGGCAGACGCTTGCCCTGAGCCACGAGCTGCGAGATCAGCTCATCGAACTCGAAGCCCCACGGCTCGCGGCTCTGTCCCCAAATAAAGGTCGCTCCCAGTTTCTCCAGGAAGCCCGCGTTGGCCACCTGCTCGTACGCCCCCATCTCCTCCAAGACCGGCGAGGCCCCCGCCAGCAGCGACTCCCCCACATGGTGGCGGGGAAAAGCCTCTTTTTCGAGCAACAGTAGACGCAACTGCGGCGCATAGCGGCGGGTCAGGGCCGCCACCGTGCTGCCCGCGGGCCCGCCGCCGATAATGACAACATCGTAGCGCCTGGTCATCGTGAGTGCCTCCTTTCCCTAGAGGCGACGCAGACAGAGCACCCCTCCGCTGAGCAAGGCCACCAGCCGTGTTGACGTACAGGCAATATCGGCAATGCGCACCAGTGGCAGCCCCTCATGCTGAGCCTGCCAGCTCTGGCCCAGATCATCCGAGCGGAAGATGCCGCCGCCCGCCAACACGAAGAGCAAGCGCTGGCCGGCCCGCTCGCAAGAGACCACCCGGCGAATGCCGCCGCCGCCGTGGCCAACCGGACTGCGGCGCCAGTTGCCGTCGGGTCCCGCCAGCAGCAGGATATTGCCGATCCCCAGCGCCAGCGGCTCAGCGCAGCTGGCCACCAGCGGCCAGTTGGTATCGGCCTCCAGTCCGCGTATCCAGTTGCTCCCATCATCGGTTGAATACCAGAGGCAGACATGATACTGCCGCGGATCGTAGGTTGCCGCCACCAGATGCTCAGGGGTCGCCTGCAGGGCCGCCAGCAGCGTCACCCCGAACGGAGGCGTCAACTGGCGCCAGCTTGCACCATCGTCGGCGCTGTGCCAGAGGCGGCGGCCATCGCCGCTGGCCACCCAGATGTGACGATTTGGAGCGCTACCGGCCCAGGTAATCAGCGTATTGCCCTCCAGCGGCTCCGCCAGCAAGAGCTGATGCTCACCGCTAGCCGGCCAGAGGCGTAGCAGGCCCTCGGGTCCCGCCAGCAGCAGCGTTTCATCGTCGACGGCAGCCCAGCCGGTCAACGGCAAGCTCAGCCCTTGCAGGCGCTGCCATTCCGCCGTCTCGCCCGCCTCGTCCTCTGTCAGCCTGGCCTGCAGTGGGGCCGTATGTGTCCCCACCAGCCACAGACGCTCACCCTGGGGCTGCAGACGCAGCAGATCATGCAGCGGCGGCTCTGGAAGAGCACGCCAACTGTGACCATCGTCGTCACTGACCAGCACCCCCTCAGCAGTGCCCGCATAGAGCCGGCCCCTGCCCCGGCCCTGGCGACAGATATGCACTATCCGCCCGTCGACCGTCTGCCAGCTCCTGCCGCCATCGGTCGAGCGCAGCAGGCCGCGCTGCGTTCCCAGCAAGAGCGTGCCGGCCTCCGTCGTGAAGAGCGAGAGAGGATGGACCCCTTCCAGGTCCACCGCCGCCTGCAGGGATTGCCAGCGCTCGCCTTCGGCATCAGCCTGCAGCAGGGTGCCATCCTCCAGTACCGCCAGCACTTCCCCACCCGGCAGGCGCGTCAAGACCTCGACCGCTCCCTCGCTGCTCTCCAGGACCCGCCGCCAGCCGCGGCCACCGTCGCGCGAGCGATAGATCCCCTCATCGGTGGCCGCCAGGACCGCCAGCCGATCCAGCCAGAGGAGATCAGTGATCTCCTGGCTGTGCAGACCAAAGGAGACGTTGCGCCAGGTGCGCCCGCCATCGCTGCTGCGCAAGATGCCGTTGGCCAGCGTCCCAGCCAGCACGGTATTGTCGCTGCCGAACGTAGGCGAGGGCGCCAGGGCCGTCACCCCGACGCTTCCATCCTCGATCTCGGCGCGCTGCCAGCCGGCTCCGCCCGTGAGCGAATAGGCCAGACCGCCATTGCCGCCGGCTAGTAGCAGATTGCCATAGGCCCATAAGACCGTGACCGGCGCCGGCGGCAAGAGCACCGGCCCCGGCTCCCACGTTCCAGCCTCTGCCTCTTCCGGCTGCTCGGAGGCCGCCCGATAGCAGGCAACGCCTCCCAGACCACCGGCCCACAAGCGACCCGGCGCCGGGGCCAGGGCATAGATTGGCGTCGGCAAAGCCGGCGTCACCAGCTCGCGCCAGGTCTGTCTGTCTGACTCCGATCCTCTCCCTGTGGTCATACTCAAAAGCAGACACCTCCTTCCGCTTTGCTCAGCTGCGTCACGCGCTTCAGCTTCAGCGCCCTCGGCTCTTGTCATTATCGCAGAGAGCCGCAAGCGCCTGCGCTCTCCCACCACTCAGTGGCCACAGAGGAAGATCACAGGCCGCCGGGTCTCCTCCCCACAGACGTGGCTCGCTGCCCGCTGCCCGGCCCCCCTCGCGTTCATCCATGAAAGACCACCGCATCGGTGGTGACCAGCATTGTTGCCAGACTGACCGCTGCCTGTAAGGCCCCACGCACAATGCTGCAGCAGTCCAGGATGCCGCGCTCCCACATCGAGGCCACCTCACCACGCAGGGCATCAAAACCATAGTCGGCCCCCCGGCGACGCACCTCTTCCAGCACCAGCGGTGGATGCCTGCCTCCATGATTGCGCACAATCTGCAGAAATGGCTCCTGCAGCGCAGCCTCCAACAGCGCTACCCCCTGACGCTCGTCATCGGCGGCACAGGCCACCCGCGCCTCCTGCAGCGCCGGCAGACAGTTGAGGAGGGCCACGCCGCCACCGGGCACCAGGCCGCCCTCGTAGGCCGCCTCCAGCACGCGCAGCGCCTTTTCTGCCTGCTCTTTTCTCAGCTCCAGCTCATGCTCGCTGACAGCTCCGATCTTGAGAATGCCAATCCCGCCCGTCAGACGCGCCTGACGCAGGCGCAGAAACTCCCACTCGCTCTGTTTCCCGCGCGTGGTCTCGCGTAGCGCGGCCCGCACCGCCGCCAGGCGCTGCTGAATATCGCGCGTCCGTCCCTGACCGCCGATGAGCGTCACCCCCGTGGGAGTGAGGATCGCCTGCTGGGCGTGGCCCAGGTGCTCGCGTCGCAGATGGCGGCAGAGGGTGCCAGTCAGCTCCGAAAGCACTGTGCCCCCTGTCAAGGCCGCCATATCGGCCAGGTCATCGTGCACCAGGGTCGCCCCGCTGGAGAGCACCAGCAGGCCGAGCGTCACCAGGCCACGCACGTGGTTGGCCGTCAGCATGGTCAGGGCCGGCCCCCGCAAGGCGCGCGCGACCACCAGCAGAGGGGGCCGGCCTGGCTCGGCCAGCACCAGCTCCAGCATGGGCAGCACCTGCTCAACTTCGTGCAGTTCCTCATCGGCGAGGACAATCCAGGGCTGACGCAGGATCAGCCCAGCCTCGCCCTCCGGCAGGAGCGCACGCGCCGGGATGTAGCCGTCCCACTTGCCTCCGCGAATATACTCGTGATCAAGACCCGGCCAGGGCAGCTCCTCGGTGACAATGGTCGAGCACGGCCCCAGCACCTCGAACATGCGCGCCAGCACCTCGCTCAGCTCGCTATCGCCCGTCACCCCCAAAACCAGGGCCTGCACCTCCTCACAGCGCCCCAAGGGACGCGCCTGACGCTCCAGAGCGGCCTCGACCGCCACAAGGGCCCGCTGCAGGCCACGCGCCAGGGCCGGCGGACTGGCCCCCGCCGCTAGCTGGCGACAGGCCTCGTGCACCAGGGCCCGCACCATGACTGCCGCCAGCGCTACCCCATCGCCATAGCGCTCGTGCAGCTCCAGCGCCATCTTGCGCAGCAACATGGCCCCCAGATTGTCGCCGCGGTCGCGCAGGGCGATGACGCGCCGCGCAATGGTGCTGGCGTCGGCCAGGACCTCGCACTCACTACGAGTCCGTTCATTGAGAACCAGGGTGCGCGCCGGCCCTAGGGTCAGGGCCAGGGGCCGGGCCAGCAGATCAACGCCACGTACCAGGAGGCGTAAGGCCCGCGGCAGGCGGATCAGCGAGGGCTGCTGCGCCACCCGCCGCAGCTCCGTAACCAGGCGCCGCGCCTCCGCCAGCCGATAGCCGGTCGTGACGTCGCGCGGATCACGCGGCCTCAGCGTCGTCATGGCATGTCCACCTTTACCTCACCTCGACGCGCCAGCAGCACCAGCGCCCGCCTCCAGAGCAGCAGGGCCGCCAGCACCGGGGCAATCAAGAAGAAGCCGGCTATCGAGAGATAGCCGACAAGCATGACGACCAGGGCCAGCAAGAGCGAGCCGGCTGTCAGCAATGGATAGCGCCAGGCCAGTCGCAGAGCCTGCCAGAGCAGCGACCAGGCCCCCTGCCCCGGCTCCGCCAGAAAGAGCGGCCCCCAGTAGGCGGCGCTGAAGAGCAGAATCAGCAACAATAGCCTTAACAGGATATCCAGCAGCAGGAACTGAAGCGGAGCCACTACGATGATCAGCAGACAGAGGAGACCACAGAGGCCCGGCAGCGGCGCCAGCGTGCGCAGACTCGGCAGCAGCAAACGCCCCAGCTCGTCGCGCACCGTCGCCAGGTCCAGCGGCTCCTGGCGATTGAGACGGGCCACGCCGCTAAAGAGCACAGCTGTCGCCGGCAGCAAGGCCAGAGCACTGTAGGCCACCAGGAGCAGACGTAGCCCCAGCGGAAGAGCCGGCCAGGCCAGCGCCACTAAGGCCGGCACCAACTGCACGGCCCAGGCCACATTGAGGGCCACCAGCCGCTCCAGCTGATCGCGCAAGAGGGCAAAGGCGCCCCAGATCGGACGGCGCAGAGTCTCCTCTGAAAGGGCATCGGCCTCGAACTCTTCAAAGAACGGCATCGTCTCTGTTCTCCCTGTACCCGGAAAGCATCACAAATACATCCGCGATACCATCGATACCATGATGGCATGCACCACCGTTGCACAATTGCATAGCGAGACCGGCACGGCGGGCAGAGAGCCAGACGCACAGCCTGTCGCTCCTACCCGTCGTGCCCCGCGGTACCCGTTGATGTCGTCGGCCAGCCGAACGCTCGCCGACTCCTTCCCATGCGAGCCGGCTGGCCGCCTCAGAGCGGAAGCGGGCCTACTTCAGGCCCTGGATGCGCACGCCGCGCAGCAGATACTCGCGGCAGAGAATGAACATCACAAAGATCGGGAAAGTCTGCAGGAGGGCCAGCACCATCAGGCCATTCCACGAGAGGCCCGCCGCCAGCGCCGAGCGCATGGCCGCCGACTGGCTCAGGGCCGTGGCACGGTCCATCACGCCCGAATTGATAAAATTGTTCATGACCGTGTATATGGCCAGCGCCGTCGGAGCCTTGTCGTTGCTCTGAATGACCAACTGCGGCCACAGGAAGCTATCCCAGACCGCGTAGAACTGAATCCAGGCCACTACCGAGTAGACTGGGATACTCATCGGGAAGACAATGCGGCGGAAGATGTTGAACTCCGAGCCGCCATCGACACGCGCCGCCTGCAGCACCGAGTCGGGAATCGTGTCAAAGTAGCCCTTGAAGATCAGGTAGTTGTAGGCATTGAAGATGCCCGGCACAATAATGGCCCAGGGCGTATCGTAGAGCGAGAACGTCGGAAAAGGTTGATCGGTGCCCGGCAGATTGGGCACAGAGGCCCCCGGCAGGGCAAAAGGGAAATTGAGCGTCAGGAAGAGCATCGGGATCAAGAGCACCGCCAGCGGGATCATCAGGGTGCCGATAAAGAAGAGAAAGGCCCAGCGCGCGCGCCGTCCACGCAGCAGTTTACTGGTAGCGTAGGCGGCCATCGAGGTCACCGGAAGCGAGATCAGCAGGGTCACAGAGGTCATGAAGAACGAGTTCCAGAAATAGACCCAGAACGGTTCTCCTGCCGATCCGGCTAGCAAAGCCCCGGCACCGCTGTTCTCGGCCCACTGGATCACCAGCTTCCAGGCCGCCAGCGTGGGATGGAGCGGCCAGAGCACCGGCGTCGTCGATAGCGTGTCCTGCGCCGGCGTGATCGAGGTCACGATCATGATATAGAATGGCACCAGGTGGGTCAGAACGCCCAGCGACAACAGGATGACCATCAGCCACCAGCCCAGCCTTAGCAAGGGCTGCTTTCTGCCAACCTTTGGGAAAAGCATAGACACAACAAACACACTCCTTCTGCTACCTGACTGACTTGCGCGTTCGTGCCCGGTCAGGCATCCGGGTCCTCCTTGAAGAAGGTGCGGAAGAGCACCACGATGGCAAAGATCACCAGAAAGAGATAGATCGAGAGCGCTGTTGCATCGGCGTAGCGCTGGTTCTGGATATAGGAGAAGAGGTAGAGCATGACCGTGCGACTGGCCCCCTCGGGCTGGCCGCCCGTGAGAATCTGCGGCCAGGTATAGTCTTGCAACCCCTGGATGATGCCGTAAACCAGCATGACAGCGATCACTGGACGCAGGCGCGGCAGGGAGACAGTCCAGATCTTGCGCCAGAAGCCGGCCCCCTCGATCTCCGCCGCCTCAAAGTAGGAGCGGGGGATGCCCTGCAGAGCCGCCATATAGGCCAGGCCGGCGACGCCCGGCCCCGCCACGACTACCGCCGGGAAGACCAGCCAGAAGAGCACCTGATGTGGATCGTTGAGAAATGGCTGGTGCGGCAGATGGAGGATCTCGGTGGCGATGTACTCCAGCAGACCATACTGGTCGTTATAGAGATAGCGCCAGAGGATGCTATTGGCAATGACGCTGATCGGCAGGAACCAGAGAATCATCATCCAGCGCATCAGGCGCGGCGGCAGCTCCATCAAGAAGATGGCGATCAGCAAAGGGAAGATGAAGGTCAGGGCCACCAGCATGCTGCCGTAGAAGAAGGTGACGCGAAAAGCCTGCCCCACCAGGGGATCGTTCCAGACACGGAGGTAGCTCTCCAGTCCAGTAAAACGACTGGGCAGCATCGGCTGGGCGTCGGTAAAGCTGATCAGAAAGGCCATCAACAGCGGATACCAGCCCCAGACGAGCTGAAAGAGGGCCGCCGGCAAGAGAAAGAGCCAGGTCTCTAGCCGGCTGCGCCGCCGCAGGCGCTGGGCCTGGGCTGGCTGCTCCACTTCGCTCGCGCTCGCCGGGACTGCCAATCCAGTAAGCGGTTCAGACATTGCTCTCGTGCTTCCTTCCATAGAAGACGGGCCGCCGGGAACCCCTGGCTGCAGTGTAGTCAGGGGAGCAAGGCGACTCTCTGCTTGCTGTCCGCATAGGGTTGAGCACTCCGTCCCTCCTCACGCTGGTGAGGCCAGAGGCGCCGACCGCAGGTCAGCAACGCAACGGCTCCACTCCGGCAGGCAGAGTCAAGGCCGGCCCAGACTGGCCAGGGCTGGCGGGTCCGTCGGGGCCCGGCTCGCCAGCCCTGCCAGCCAGTACAGCGACACTGGCCCTGCGCAGGAGGCCGGGGAGGGTCGTCTGCTGCTTCCTCCGGCCAGGGGATGGCCTGGCTTAGCTCCCCAGAGCGGGCAGGACCTTCTGCACGTACCAGGGGTGGAAGAGTTCCGCCGAGTAGAGCGGGGCATATTTCGCCCAGAAGGCATCGAGATCGGCAAAGAACTTCCTGGCACTGGCAATGAAGGTATCCCTGGACACACTGGAGGAGAGCGAGGAGAACTGGGCGTTCTGGACGTTCTGCAGCTTCATGAGCACCGCCGGGATGCTGTCCTGGGTGTAGGCCAGGCCCGAGTTGGCATCGTTCCAGGCGTCGCCCGTCGGACCCGGATTCTGCTCCGCCGGGAAGTAGAGGCCGGGGTCGGGGAGCTGGGGAATGGCAGCGGCGGCGTTGACGGCCTGCATCGTCAGCTTGCCCCAGGCCTGTTCAGCGGTGCCGTTGATGCCGTAGTTGATCTGCTGCTTCGACATCGGCGGCACCTCCAGGAAGACATCCTTGAGGTCGTGGGTGACCTTGTAGATCTCCTGGCGCTGCTTGACCAGTTCCTCGCCGATGATAAACTGCACCAGGAAGTCGAAGGCTTTGGCCAGAGCTGGCTTGTTGCGCTGCAGATGGGGATCGATGGAGCCGATAGCCGAACCAGCCTGCGTGGCGCCGAAGGAGCCGAGGTAGCCGATGGGGTGCGAGATCCAGCCGACGACCTCCTCAAAGGGCTTACCCACTTTGACGGCAATGTTGATGGCGCTCGTCGGGTCGGTCACCGGGCGCGTGAAGAAGCCCGTATTGTTGGCCATCATGGCCACGTCGCCACGGGCAAAGGCCTGGGCCACGTCGCTATCGCCGGTCGAGAGCGAGGAGGTAATCGATTTGTCCGTGAAGTACATGCCACGCCAGTTCTCGACGACCTGCTCGTATTGGCTCAGCCAGGGCGTGAGGTTGTAGCGCCAGGGCCAGGCGTTGGAGGGCGTCGGTTCCAGGCCCAGAGCGCCGTAGCCGGTGGGACCGGAGTTGAGGCCGTTGGCCTGCAGGCTCTGGTCGAAGACGTAGAACTGGAGGGCCGCCCCCTTCATTTTGGCGCTGGTCAGGGCCTTGGCCAGCTTGCGGAAGTCGCTCCAGGTCCAGCCCGGCGTCGGCTCAACCAGCCCGTTCTGCTGGATCAGGTCGCGTCGGAAATACATGCCGTCGCCGGCTCCATAGCCGCCTGGGGTGCCGTAGTAGCGCCCGTTGACCTTCCAGCTGCGGTAGACGGGCAGGTAAATAGCGGTGAGCTGGCTCTCCAGCCTGGTGCTGACCACCAGGTCGGTGACGTCCGCTGCCAGGCCGCGGGCAAAGGCACTGCGCACGACGTTGTTGATGAAGGAGCCAAGGATGTTGCCTTCAAACCAGGTCGGGGCCGTGCCGGCAGCGATGGCCTGGGTGACCGCGGACTGGCTCCAGATGTTGGTGTCGGTGTGCTTGATCTTGACGCCGGGATTCTTCTTGAGCCAGTCGGCCAGGGCGTCGGCATAGGCCTTGAGGGTGATGTTGCCTTTCTGCTGCTCGGCAGTGGGCATGGCGTCGCCCGGCCAGCCGTTGGTCAGAAAGGTGACGTTGACAACCGTGTTGGAGCTGCTCCCTCCACAGGCGGCCAGCAAGGCCCCACCCGCCAGGGCCACACTCCCCGCAGCAGCTGTGCGGAGCAGCTGCCGGCGCGTCAGGGTCCTCTCAGGCGCAAGCAGCGGCTCTAGAAGGGTGCGCGTTTCGTGAGCCATGATGTCATCTCCTTCTTTGGAAGCTGGTGAATGCTCTGGGTCCATCCTTGTCGTCCTGTATCTGAAGCCCTGTGCTTTGCCTCGTCGTCCGTGTCTGTCTCGCCTCCGTTGCCTAACGCGGCCTCTCCTTGCGCGTCCTTCCAGCAATCTGCTCGCCTGCCTTCGAGGCTGCCTTAGCTGTACATCAGTTCAACCGCGTGTACGGTCAAATGCTGGCCCTCCTCCGCTCTGACCATGACTCAAGTCTCAGTTGTGGGAGCGATCCCATAACTCTATTGAGAGTGTACATAACAAAAGGATAACTGTCAAGCTCTCGATGGCGCCATTCTACTCAGCTTGCAAAGCCCGCTCCGAGCGCGGATCGAAGAGTAGCAGACGCTGCGGGTCAAGCCCGATCTGCAGCACCGCCCCCTCTTCCGGCAGGGCGCTCAGCTCCTCTGGTTCCGGCCAGACAGCGACCAGGCAGGGTGCCGGTTGTTGGGCTGTCTGTAACTCCAGGGTGACCTCTACTTCGCCGATGAGGGCCTCGACCGCCAGAGCGCGAGCCGGGCCGCGCCAGAGGGAGAGGCCAGCTTCGGCCTCTTTTTCTAGCTCCCAGGGGGGGACGATCTCGCGCGGGCGCAGGCCCACGATGATGGCCGCCTCCGGGTGCCTGGCCAGCACGTGCTGCCAGGCGGCATCGAGCGGGAGGCTCAGAGCACCAAGCTGGCAGAGATAGCGCCCCGCTTCGTTGACAAGAGTGCCTTCCAGCAGGTTCATTGGCGGGTTACCCAGGAAGCGGGCCACGAAGAGATTGGCGGGATGTTCCAGCAGCTCGTTGGGGCTGCCGACCTGTTGCAGGCGTCCTGCGGCCATAATGGCCAGGCGATCGGCCAGGGCCAGGGCCTCGCTCTGGTCGTGGGTGACGTAGAGGCTGGGTACGCCACGCAGGCGGTGCACGGCCAGCACGTCGCGCCGCGCTTGATGGCGCAGGCGGGCATCGAGGTTGGCCAGTGGCTCGTCGTAGAGAAAGACGTTGGCGTCGCGGGCCAGGATGCGCGCCAGGGCCACACGCTGCTGTTCACCGCCGCTCAAGGTGTCGATGCTGCGCCGCAGCAGGGGCGTGAGCTGCAGCTTCTCGGCGGCCTCCAGGACACGGCGCTGGATTTCATCCTTCGGCAGACGGCGATTCTCCAGGCCATAGGCAATGTTGCCGTAGACGTCCATGCTCGGGTAGAGGCCGTAGTCTTGGAAGACCATGCCGACGTTGCGCTGGCGCGGGCTGAGGCGGGTGATGTCTTCGCCTCCTAGCAGGACGCGCCCTTCGTCGGGCTGCTCCAGGCCACAGATGATGCGCAGGACGGTGGTCTTGCCACTGCCCGATGGCCCGAGCAGGACGAAGAATTCGCCGTCTTCGATGCGAAAGCTGACGTGGTCGACAATGCTGCGCCCGTCATAGCGCTTGACGAGATTCTGTACTTCGAGTGTGCTCACGCTTGCTCTTCCCTCTGTGTGCTGGCTTCGCTCGTCGCTTGTTGGCTCTGCGGCTGCTCTGCCTGCTCGTGCGCCGTCTCTTCGGGCCGGTTCGGCTGGTCAGCGGCGACGACGGGCGTGTGGAGCAGGGCGCGCCCATCTTCGGGATCAAAGAGGTGGATTTTGCGCAGGTTGACGGCCAGCGGCACCTCGCGCCCGAGGTAGCTGCCGGGCAGGCGCGCTTTGAGGGTGGCCACGAAGTCGCGCGGGGTCGGCTCCAGGGTGCTCAGGTAGACGGTGCAGCCGCTGACGGTCGGTTCGATGACGTTGACGAGGCCACGGATAGTGCTGTCTTCGCTGATGGCAAAGTCGGCCCGGCGCGGCGGCTGCAGGTGCTCGGGCCGGATGCCCAGGTTGAGGCGCCGGCCTGTGTAGGGGGCAACGCGCTCCTGAAATTCTGCCGGAACGGGCAGGCGAAAGGCCGGATGGGTCAGGAGCAGGCGCCCGTTGTGGTCGGGACGCTCGTCGGGGCGGACCTCGACTTCGAAGAGGTTGATGCCCGGCGAGCCGATGAAGAAGGCGACGAACTGGTTGCAGGGCCGCTCGTAGAGGTCCAGGCCGCTGCCGACCTGCTGCAGCTTGCCGTCGCGCATGACGGCAATGCGGTCGCCAAGGGCCATCGCCTCGGCCTGATCGTGGGTGACGTAGACCGCTGGCTGCCCTTTCTGGCGGTGCAGGGTCAGGATGTCTTCGCGCGCCTGGTGACGAAGCTGGGCGTCAAGGTTGGCCAGCGGCTCATCGTAGAGATAGAGGGCAGCGTCGCGCACCAGTGCCCGCGCCAGGGCGACGCGCTGCCGCTCGCCACCACTGAGTTGACGTGGCTTGCGCCTCAGCAGGTGCTCGATGCGGAAGAGACGGGCCGCGTTGGTAACGCGCTCGCGGATCAGGTCGCGGGGCGCATGGCGAGCACGCAGGCCGTAGGCGATGTTTTCGAAGACGGTCAGGTGCGGGAAGATGGCGTAGTCTTGAAAGACCAGGGCAACGTTGCGGTCGCGTGGACGGATGTCGTTGACCAGGCGCTCGCCGAAGTAGATGCGCCCGTCGCTGACCGGCTCTAGCCCGGCCAGCAGGCGCAGGGTGGTGGTTTTGCCACAGCCGGAGGGGCCGACGAGGACGAAGAGTTCTCCCGGCTGGATGTGCAGGTTGAGGTCGTCAACGACGGCCCGCTCGCCGAAGCGTTTGATGAGATGCTCGATGACGATGCCTCCGCTGGCCGGACCCATAGGCTTCTCCTTCTCTTGTTCCTCTCTCTTCTCTGTATGCTTCGTGCTCCGCGTGCGTTTCTGCTTTGCTTGCTCTGTTGGTCTGACGTCAAACGTCAAACGTCAAACGTCAAACCGGCTCCTTCCTGCCTGGCTGTCAGGGATAATCGCAGTGGGTTAGAATAAGGCGGGCGGGCCAGGACTGTAGAGGAGATGCTCGTCATCGGCGGCAAAGTAGAGGAGCTGCTCCCAGTCGGGCCGCAGGCGCTGCAGACCACGGCTGTCGTCGGCCTCCTCCAGCGGCAGGGAGACGATGACGCGCTGCCCCAGCCAGTGACCGTGTACGAGGGCGACGCGCTCGGTGGGGAGGCGCTCGCTATGGCTGATCTCCAGTGGCAGGCCGTCCGCCTGGTCGCGCAGCCAGTGCTCGGCGCGCACGCCCAGCCGCAGCGGCCCCGATGGCAGGCGCCCGGCTAGCTCCTCGGGGAGCGGCCAGCTCCGCCCGGCGATCTGCAGGCGGCCCTCGCTGAGGGCGGCTGGCAGGACGTTGAGCGGCGGGCTGCCGATGAAGGTGGCCACGAAGAGGTTGACGGGTGTGTAGTAGAGGTCGTCAAAGCTGCCCACTTGCTCGATACGCCCCGCACGCATGACGGCCAGGCGGTCGCCCATGAAGATGGCTTCTTGCTGGTCGTGGGTGACGTAGAGCGTGGTGACGTGGAAGGTGCGTAGTAGCTTCTTGATCTCGATGCGCGTCCGCTCGCGCCGCTTGGCATCCAGGTTGACGATGGGTTCGTCCATGAGAAAGATGGTGGGGTCGCGTACGATGCAGCGAGCGATGGCGACGCGCTGCTGCTCGCCGCCGCTGAGAGTCTCGGGGAAGCGGCCCAGCAGGTGCTGAAAGTCGACGCCCATGAGCTGGGCGGTGCGCCGGACACGCTCTTCCATCTGCTCATGGGTGTAGGCGTGGTGTTCGAAATAGTAGGCCAGATTCCCCTTGCTCTTCATGGCGGGGTAGAGGGCGTAGTCTTGAAAGACCATGCCGACGCCGCGGTCCTGGGGCTTGATCTCGGTCATGTCGATGTCGCCGTAGTAGATGCGTCCGTGGGTGGGGAATTCGAGGCCGGCGACAATCTTGAGCAGGGTGCTCTTGCCACAGCCGGAGGGGCCGACGATGGCCAGCGTCTCGCCGTCGGCTACTTCCAGCGAGATGTCGCGCAGGGCCGGCTGGCGCCCCCCGGGACCGTCATAGTCCTTGACGATGTGTTCGAGCCGCAGGCTGGTCATGCCTGTCTTCCTTCCTCCCTGAGCTTCCCGGTGCCGGCCCGGCCTGGCGCTGGCCGCGCTCTGTTCGGCCTGCCCTCGCCATGAGGGCCGACTCCCGGCGATTCCTTTCTCTTCTCTTCTTTTCTGCTCGGTGCTACGCTGGACCGTTCCAGGCTGGTCGTTGCACCGGCCTGGCTCCCTTTTCTGGCGACTCCTTCGCGCTCTTCCTACCCTCCGCTGGCTACTGGAGATTCTGTATTCTGTATTCTTTGTACGCGGCTGACGCTGGCCCGCACTGGCCGCCTCTCGCCGGCCTGGCCCGGATCTCTCTGGCCATTTCGCCCTTCAGCCAGCGCGTTGCTCTTCGCCCGAGGCGGCGGGCGCGCTGAGGTGTCGGGCTTGCCGGCGATAACCACAGGACTGGCGAATGATGAGGGTGGTGGGCAGGATGATCTGGGCGCGCTCGCGGCGGTTGTGCTCCAGTTGGTCGAGGAGCAGCTCGGCGGCGCGGGTGCCCATCTCCACGCAGGGCTGACGGATGGTGGTCAGCTCGGGAAAGATCATGGTTGTCTGCAGGAGATCGTCGAAGCCGACGATGGCCAGATCATCGGGGACCGAGAGGCCGCGCTCCTGGACGGCGCGCACGACGCCGGCAACCATCATGTCGTTGGAGGAGAAGAGGGCGGTCGGCGGCTCCGGCAGGTCGAGAAAGCGCTGCGTCCAGGCGTAACCGCTGGCGGGGGTCCAGTCACCGTCACCGACAAGGGCTTCGTCGAAGGGGATGCCGGCGGCGGCCAGGGCCTGACGATAGCCCTCGAGGCGCGCATGGGTGCAGACGTCTTTCGCCAGCCCTTTGAGCATGGCGATGCGCCGGTGCCCCAGGGCGATCAGGTGCTCAACGGCCACGCGCGCCGCGGCGACGTTGTCAACGTCGACGTATTGCAGGTCGCCATCATCTTCGGGATCGTGCCCAACGCGCACGTAGGGCATGCCCGCCTCGCGCAGCATGGCGGCGCTGCGGTCCTGACGGTCGCTGCTGATGAGGATGACGCCGTCAAAGTGGCGCCCCCGCAGGAGGCTGAAAAAGGTGGCCTCGTTCATGTCTTGCCGCCCGATGAAGAGCATCGGGGTGTAGCCTCGCTGGGCACAGACCTGGCTCACGCCACGCGCGATCTCGGCAAAGATAGGATTGCCAAAAAGATGATGGGCATTGTCAGGCAGGATCAACCCCACCAGGCGCGTCTTGCGCATGACGAGCTGCCGCGCCGCCGCCTGCGGCGCGTAGCCGTAGCTGTTGATGACTTCCTGCACGCGGTCTCTGACGCTCGGCCTGACGTTCGGTTGCCCATTGAGCACTCGCGACACTGTTGAGCGAGATACTCCGGCAATGCGCGCGATATCCTCAATCGTTAATTGCGACATGAGCCAACCTGCGCGCCTCCAGGGCGGTTCCACGTTTACTTTTGGCTGCTGTTTCGTGTACAATACCTCGTGGGATCGCTCCCACGACGTTGCTATGTGCAAGCTTACCCGATCCTCCTCCTTCCTGTCAAGGGGTGAGGTGCCTGCCCGGTTGGCTGGCTGGCCACCCGCCCGCCCGCCCGCTCGCTTCCAGGCTCAGGTCAGCCTCGCTCAGGCGGACGACAGGACTGGGGCAGAGATCAGCATGGCTGAGGACAGGATGTCGGTACTATCGGACAAAGCCATTACGCATGGAAGGAGTCTCTTCATGGCAGAGCCGGTTCCTTTGCTTCCGTATAACCTGTACATGACTGAGCCGCCACGCTTGCCAGTGCGAGAACCGGAGGATGAGGATGGCCCCGATTATGTGGTGGAGGCGACGCTTTTGGAGCGCGGTGAGCGCCATGTCCGGCTCCAGGGGCGCACCCTCAGTGGCTCCCCTCTCTTGATCACGCTGAGCCTGGTGGCCGATGGGATCGTGCGCGTCGTGCTGGAGGAGGAGCCTGATCCGACGCGCGTCCGCCTGGCGCGCGAGCTGCCCCCCCCTCCGGCTGCTGCGCCGCTGCTGGTCGAGGAGCAGGAGACGGGCCTGGCTCTGCTCTCCCCCTCGCTCCGTCTGGAGGCCACCCTGCGCCCCTTCGGCCTGCGCTTCCTGGACGCCGCTGGCCGTCCGCTGCTGGCCCAGAACTATAGCGAGCTGACCAATGTGCGCATGAAGCTGACGATTCTTCCTTTCGGGCTGAGCCGCTTCAATGGCCGGCGCGTGGCTTTCCACGATACGTTTACGGCGGAACCCGATGAGCATTTCTTTGGGCTGGGCGAGAAGTTTACGGATTTCGATAAACGCGGGCAGCGCATCACAACCTGGAATTGCGATTGTGGCGGGGCCTTCAGTGAGCGGGCCTATAAGAATGTGCCTTTCGTGGTGAGCACGCGCAAGTATGGGATCTTTGTCGATAGCCCCTGCGCGGTCGATTTCGATCTGGTGGCCAGCAATACGGCGACGTTTACGCTGATTAGCCGCGATAGCGCTCTGGATTATTATGTGATCGCCGGGCCGGACCTGAAGACGATTATTACGCGCTATGCTTCGCTGGTGGGCTTTCCGATTCTGCCACCGAAGTGGGCCTTGGGGACCTGGATTTCGTCGGGCTTCCAGCGCGATAGTCAGGGCGAGGTGCTGGCGCGGGCTCGCTTGATCCGCGAGCATGAGATTCCTTGCGATGTGTTGCACCTCGATTGCTATTGGCAGCGCTTTGGACGCTGGTCAGAAGTGCAGTGGGATGAGGAGCGCTTTCCTGATCCGGCGGGTCTGATCGGGCAGTTGAAGGCCCAGGGCTTTAAGGTCTGTTTGTGGATTCATCCGTATCTGGGGACGGCCAGCGAGCGCTTTGCCGAGGGGGCAGCGCGCGGCTATTTTCTGAAGAATGCCGCCGGCGAGCCGTATGTGGCCGATCTGTGGGGGGGCTTCCATCCACCGGTGGCCATGCTGGATGTGACGCACCCGGAGGCGGTGGCCTGGTTTCAGGGGCTGTTGCGCGAGCAGTTGCGCCTGGGGGTGGATGTCTTTAAGACGGACTTCGGGGAGGGTATTCCGACGGATGTGGTGGCTTATAGCGGGATTGCCGGCGAGCGTCTGCATAATTTGTATGCCTTGCTCTATAACGATGCGGTGGCCGAGGTGACGGCACGCGAGACGGGCCGCGCGGGCCTGGTCTGGGGCCGCTCCAGCTATGCCGGTGGTCAGCGCCATGCGGCGCAGTGGAGCGGCGACCCCAATGCGACTTTTACGGCTCTGGCTTCGACCTTGCGCGGTGGGCTGAGCCTCGGGATGTGCGGCCACGCTTTCTGGAGCCACGACATCGGCGGCTTTACCGGTCAGCCTTCTCCAGAGCTGTATATCCGCTGGGCCCAGTTCGGTTTCTTCTCTCCTCTGACGCGCGCTCACGGCAATAGCTCGCGCCTCCCCTGGGACTTCGGTCCGCAGGCCCTGGAGATCTTCCGCTCGTATGCCCGCCTGCGCTATCGCTTGCTGCCCTATATCTATACCTACGCCTGCATCGCGGCCCGGACAAGTCTGCCGCTGTTGCGGGCGATGGTGCTGGAGTTCCCCGATGATCCGGCAACCTATACGCTGGATCTGCAGTATATGTTTGGCGCGGAGCTGCTGGTGGCCCCGCTCTATCGCGCCGGGGGGGAGCGCCCGGTCTATTTGCCTGCCGGGACGTGGGTCGATTTCTGGAGCCGGACCGTGCTGCAGGGGCCGACGACGCTGCAGGTGCAGGCGCCTCTGGAGCAGCTTCCGCTCTATGTGCGCGCCAATGCCTTGATCCCGACGACGGAGCCGGCGCCGTTTGTGCGCGAGGAGCCGTTTGAGACGGTGGTTTTCGAGGCCTATCTGCTGCCGGAGGGGGCCGGGTCGTTTACGCTCTGCGATCTGGATGGGGAGACGACGGTGTCGGCGCGCTTGCAGGGGACGACGCTGGCCATCGAGGTGATGGGGGCAAAGCGTCGGCTGGGGCTGCGCCTGCTGAAGCTGGCCGGGCAGCCGCCCGTTGAGACGGTGCTGCTCAATGGCCACCAGTGCGAGCGCTGGATGGGTGAGACGGCCCCGGCCCTGGCCGAGGCGCCGGCTTCGGGCTGGTTCTCCCTACCCGATGGAGGGGGAGAGGTGACGGTGGTCCTCTGAGATTCGTCCTGTCTGGCATCATGCCCAGGAGGAGAAGCATGGAGGCCTTTCCACCGCTGAATCCACGTGCTCCTTTTATCTGGTACGGTGGCGACTATAATCCTGAGCAGTGGCCGCGCGCTGTCTGGGATGAGGATCTGCGTTTGATGCAGGAGTGCCGCTTTCGCGTGGCGACGGTGGGTGTCTTTAGCTGGACGGCGCTGCAGCCGGCGGAGGAGCGCTTTACTTTCGGTTGGCTCGATCAGGTGCTGGATAAGCTGACGGCGGCGGGCTGCCGGGTCTGTCTGGCAACGCCCAGCGCGGCGCAGCCGGCCTGGTTGTCGCAGCGCTATCCCGAGGTGTTGCGGGCCGATCCGACGGGTCGCCGCCGCCACCACGGCTGGCGCGTGAACTATTGTCCGACCTCGTCGGTCTATCGCCGCCTGGCCGCCCAGATGGCGGCGAAGCTGGCCGAGCGCTATCATGCGCATCCAGCCCTGGTGGCCTGGCATGTCTCGAATGAGTATGCGCCGGCCTGCTACTGCGAGCAGTGCGCGGCGGCTTTCCGCGATTGGCTGCGTACGCGCTATGGCAGCCTCGATGAACTCAACCGGCGCTGGTGGACCCGCTTCTGGAGCCATACGTACACGGATTGGTCGCAGATTGAGCCTCCTTATGCCAACGGCGAGGGTTCGCTTCACGCTTTGACGCTGGATTATCGCCGCTTCCAGAATGAGATGTTACTGGAGTGCTTTCGGCTGGAGCGTGAGGCGATCCGCCAGTTCTCGCGCGAGGTGCCTATCACAACGAATCTGATGCGCTTCTATCGCGATCTCGATTATCGCCTCTGGGCGCGTGAGATGGATGTGGTGGCCTGGGACTGCTATCCCTCTGTCGAGGATGAGCCGCTCGATATTGCGCTGGCTCATGATTTGATGCGCAGTCTGCGCGATGGGCAGCCGTTCTTGCTGATGGAGCAGTCGCCCAGTAGTCAGAACTGGCAGCCGTACAATACGTTGAAGCGGCCCGGGGAGCTGCGCCTGCAGAGCTATCAGGCGCTGGCCCACGGGGCGGAGTCGGTGATGTTCTTTCAGTGGCGGCGCAGTCGCGGCGGGATCGAGAAGCTGCATGGGGCGGTGATCGAGCACAGTGGGCGCAGCGATACGCGCGTCTTTGCGGAGGTGCAGGCCCTGGGCCAGGAGCTGGAGCGCCTGGGCGGGCGGACGCTGGGCGGGGTGACGCCGGCTCAGGTGGGGCTGCTCTTCGATTGGGAAAACTGGTGGGCGCTGGAGGATTGCAGCGGGCCGACGCGCGAGAAGCGCTATCTGGAGACGTTGCGCGCTCATTATGCGCCGTTCTGGCGGCGCAATGTGCCAGTCGATCTGGTCTTTAGCGATTCGGATCTGGGACGCTATCGTCTGCTGATGGCGCCCCTCCTCTATCTGCTCAAGGAGGGGCTGGCCGAGCGCCTGGCGGCCTTCGTGCAAGATGGGGGGACGCTGGTGACGACCTATCTGTGTGGGATGGTGGATGAGTGCGATCTGGCTTTTGAGGATGGCTATCCGGGGCCACTGCGCCATGTGCTGGGGATCTGGAACGAGGAGATCGAGGCGCTGCCGCCGGGGTGCACGAATCGTCTGGTGTTAAACGATGGGCGCAGCTTTGCCTGCGGCCATCTGTGTGCGCTGATCCATGATGAGGGGGCCGAGGTGCTGGGGCGCTACGGCGAGGATTTCTATGCCGGGCGCCCGGCCTTGACGCGCCATCGTGTGGGCCGCGGTCAGGCTTTCTATCTGGCGTGCGAGCCGGAAGCGGCTTTTCTGGAGAGCTTCTACGGGGAGCTGCTGGGGGAGCTGGGGATCGCTCCGGCGCTGGAGACGCCGCCAGGCGTGGAGGCGACGCTGCGCCAGACGGCCCGTGAGCGCCTGCTCTTTGTGCTCAATCATGGGCGGGCGCCGGCAACGGTGACGCTGCCGCCGGGCCGCACGTTTGAGGAGCTGCTGACGGGCCGGATGGTGAGCGGCTCGCTCTCGCTGCCCGGGCTGGAGGTGGCTATTCTGGCGGAGCCGCTCGCTTCCGAGCCTAGCCAGCGGGCAGGATCTTGAGGGCGCCGCCGCGCTCGCCTGGCGGGGCGGGGGGTAGCGTGACGTGCAGGCCCTGCTCGTCGCGTGTCCAGGACAGGGGGACGTCGTCGCCGAGCAGGTGGACGGCGCCGATGCGGTGCGGGTAGTGGGGGCTGCCAGCGGCCAGGGCCTGGATGCTGACCCTGCCCTGCGGCGGCCAGACGGGCAGCAGGACGTAGAGGGTTTGGCCGCGGCGGGTGAAGCGCAGGTCTTGGGCGGTAAAGGCGGCCTGCTGGCCCTCGCTGAAGGCGCCGGCGGCGCTGGCGGTGGGGCCTTCGCCGTGGAGGTGCCAGGGCTGGCTGTCGTAGATGGCTTCGCCGTTGATGGCCAGCCAGCGCCCCAGGCGGCGCAGGAGGTCGGCCTCTGGCTCGGGAATGCTGCCGTCGGCGCGTGGGCCGATGTTGAGCAGGAAGACGCCGTTTTTGCTGACGGTGTCGATGAGGTCGTCGAGCAGAGTGCCGAAGGGCTTGTAGTCCTGGGCGACAGTGTAGCCCCAGGAGTTGCGGGCGACGCTGGTGTCGGCCTGCCAGACGCGCCGGCTGATGGCGGGACGGCGTCCGCGTTCGATGTCTTCGACGGCGCTGCCTTCGTCAAAGGCGCCTTCTTTGTAGGTGATGACGACTTCCTGTCCCCAGCGGGCGGCGCGGTTGTAGTAGTAGGCGGCGAAGCGGGCCAGAGAGGGGCGGAAGGCGGGCCGCGAGATCCACCAGTCGAAGTAGATGAGGGCGGGCCGATAGCGTTCGACCAGCTCGTAGAGTCGGGCCAGCCAGTCGTCGAGAAAGGCGGCGTCGGGCGGCTCGTCGTCGGGCCGCGCGGGTCCGTAGAGGTCGGCGTACTGGGGGTCCTGGACGTCGCTGGGAATGGTTCTGCCGCCGTTGAAAAACCACCAGTGTTCGGCGCGGTGCGAGGAGAGGCCGAAGGTGAGGCCGCGGGCGCGTACGGCTTCGGCTAGTTCGCCGATGATGTCGCGGCGCGGCCCCATGTCGACGGCGTTCCAGCGTGAGAAGCTGCAGCGGTACATGGCAAAGCCGTCGTGGTGTTCGGCAACGGGGACAACGAAGCGGGCGCCGGCTTCCTGGCAGAGGGCGGCCCAGGCGGCGGGATCGAAGCGCTCGGCGCGGAAGTGCGGGATGAAGTCTTTGTAGCCGAAGCGCTCGGGGGGGCCGTAGGTGGCCAGGTGGTGGCGGTAGGCCGGCGTGTCGGGCAGGTACATGTTACGGGGGTACCATTCGTTGTCGTAGGCCGGGACGGCGTAGAGGCCCCAGTGGATGAAGATGCCGAAGCGCGCGCCGGCGTACCAGGCCGGCACACGGTAGGCGCGCAGGGAGTGCCAGTCGGGGGTAAATGGCCCAGCAGCGGCCAGGCGTTCGATCGCGTTGAGCGCTTCCTGCTGCTCGTAGCGCTGCTGCGGCTGTGGCTGTTGCACGGAGAGGCTCCTCCTTTCCGCTCTCTCTTGTTCGCCTCGGTTCTCGCTGGTCAGCAGCCAGGGAAGAGGCCAGCTAGAGGCGCACCTCCAGGGTCTGGCCGGCTTCGATCAGCACGGGCGGGTCGAAGTGCCAGCTTGCTCCTTCGCGGCGGCCCTGGATGGGGACAGCGGCCAGCCAGACGGCCTGCTCGCCCGGCGGTGTGCGCGGCGTGGCGGCCTCGGCGGGCAGGGTCAGCTGGTGCAGGCTGAGCTGACCCTCCTGGATATGAAGCAGGAGACGCCCTTCGCCGGCGCGGTACTCGATGCTCCCCCAGGCGCCGGGCAGGACCAGCGGCTGCCGCCAGTGGCCGTCGGCAGGCAGCAGGCGCGGCTGCAGGCTCAGGGCCTGGCGCGGGGCGTCGTAGCTGAGGCCGCCGAGGGCCGGCCAGGCCAGCCAGATGCTCAAGGCTCGATAGTAGTGGCCGCCGCACTCTTGATGGTCCCAGGTCTGGCCGGCGCGCTCGTAGCGCGTGTAGACCTCGTGGATGATCGTCACTCCTTCGCCGACGAGGCCCTCCAGCAGCATCTGGACAGCAACGGTGTATTCGGTCCCCGACCAGACGGTCTCGGCCTGATGGCGCGGGTCGCCGAGGGTCCAGTGATCGGGCCGGTCGGCGCGCTTGCCGGGCGGGAGCATGCCGTTGACCAGGCCGCGCCCGGGCACAAAGTTGTAGCGATAGATGGCGCGCAGGGCCGACAGAATGTGCTCGCGCGGCAGGATGTCGCCCAGGCCGAGCAGGGTGGCGTAGAGCTGGCCGCTGAGCTGGTCGGCCATACAGGACTCGTTGCGCCGTCCGCTGCGTGGGTCAACCCACAGATCGTAGTACTCCCCGTTCCAGAGCAGGCGCTCCATGCTGGCCTGGCTCTCGGCAAACTGGCGCTCCAGGTTGTGGGCGTAGTCTTCGTCGCCGAGCAGGTGGGCCATCTGGGCGGTGGCCTTGAGGGCTGCCAGCCAGATCGACGAGACGTAAGCCGAGTAGCCGATGAAGTCCCAGGTATCGTACGTCTGCGAGGAGATGGCCGTCTCCGAGGGGGCGTGGTCGTAGTGGTAGGGCAGGCCGACCTTGAGTTCGTCGATGCGGCGGGCGTGCTCCATCGCCGCCTTGACCGCCGGCCAGAGCCGTTCCAGGGCGGCGCGGTTGGCCGTCCAGCGGTAGTCACGCCAGACCTGCAGGGCGAACTTGGGCATGAGGTCGACCATGTGGTAGGCGTCGACGACGGCGAAGCTGCCGGGGAAGAGGTGCGGGATGCGTCCGCTGGCGTCGAGGCCGGTTTCGGCGGCCACTTCCCGATAGAGGGCCTGGCGACGCTGGGGATCACGGGCTAGCTCCGGCTCGCTCTCGGTGCGGCGCCAGACGCGCTCACGGTTGGCGGCGAAGGCTAAGAAATAGTCGTCGTAGCGCGGCGAGGCAGGGGTGAGCTGGAAGTCGGCGGTCATCTGGAGCTGGCGCTCCTCCAGTTCGGGGAAGAAGAGGGCCACGGCATGGGAGCCGTAGTACGAGACGTCGAGGGTCTGCAGGCCGCAGCAGCCCAGGCCCTCCCAGATGCCGAAGCGCCCGTCGCGTACCAGCCAGGAGGATTTGACCAGGGTGGTGAGCTGGGCGTTGATGGCGTCGGCCAGCCAGTCGGGGACGGAGGCGCCGTACTGCAGGTCGTGGAAGGCGCGCGTGCGGGTGTAGAGGGTCGCTCGGGCCTCGGTGACGTAGCGGGCAACGTCGAGGGCGTCGCTGAACCAGCTTTCGTAGCGGTGGCCGAGGTCGTCGCCGACGTTCTCGCCGCGGTGGTTGGGAAAGTACCAGGTCAGGAGAAAGGTCAGGTCGCGCTCGCTCCAGGGGGCCAGCTCCAGAACAGGGCTGCTGATGGCGGCGTGCGTCGGGCGGGTGGCGCGGGTGTTGAAGAGCTTCGGAGCCTGCTCGTTGAGGAGGCGCGCCAGGGCGCCCAGCTCGCTGAGACGGGCACTGGCCTGAGCGGGATCGCGCAGCAACTCAGGCCGCTCCTGACGCTCACGCTCGTACTGGGCGCGCGCTTCGGGCGTCAGGTTGAGTTCGAGCAGTAAGGCCCAGCGCCAGCGCGGGTCTTGATAGCGGATGGGGTCGGCGGCGATACGCGCTTGCAGGGCGTGCCGGTCGGGGACGAGGGCGCTGTCGACCATGCCGCGCAGCAGGCTGGGCAGTTGGCCGTAGGCGCTGGCCGGGTCGAGTCCTTCGCGGACGATGCGTTCGAGCAGGGCGCGCAGGGGATCGCCGCCCACCGGATCAGGGACAAACTGGCCGCCGCTGGCCCAGCTCTGCCAGGCGTTGAGGTCGCCGACTTCGCGCAGCTCCGTCACCAGCTCGGCCTCGTCCTCTAGCAGGGCGAAGACGAGCGAGCCGCGCGCCAGGGGATGGTCGGCGGGCAGGTCATCGGCGCTGAAGATGAGGGCGCTCAATCCGGGCGCCCGCTCGCTGCGCGTCTGGGGCTGGCCGGCTTCCTGGCTGAGGGCCTCCAGGCTAAAGACCTGCGGGAGGAGGCCGAGCAGGGAGACCTCGACGGCTTCGGGGCCGGGATTGCTGAGGTGAAAGGTGAAGAAGGCCGCCGGCAGGGCCGAGTGTTTGACATCCCCCGGCACGAAGCTCGACCAGGCTTCGAGGCGGACGGCCACGGGCAGGGCCGGGTCACAATAGTCCAGCCAGGCAAAGGGGAATGCTCCGCTAAAGTGGATCTCCTGCACGCTTTCGACGTATGACAGGATGTAGGTGAAGCGCGCTTCGCTCTCGCTGCGTTCGCGCAGGATACGCACGACCGCTGGCTCTGCCGCCGCACTGCCCTCAGCCGCGAGGCGCCTGCGTCGGGCGCGGATGGCGAAGAGGGTGTCGCCGGGACGGACGGGCGAGCTGAGCGGCGGACTCCACGGGGCGCCATGCCCGCTCCAGGGCGGATTGTTGAAGATCTGCCATTCGTGCAGGGCGCCGTCAGCGCGGATCTCGATGCTGCCGGTGCCCAGTCCTCCCAGGGGGATGCCGGAGAGCGGGGCCACACCCCGCCTGCTTCGCGTGCGAGCTGCTTTCATGGCTGCGTTCGTCGCTCCTCTTACTCCTGTGACACTGACTGGACTGGATCAGCGGCGCGCCGCCGCCGCTGGGTTGGGTCGGGTTGGTCTGCCGTTGGGCACTGGTTGGGCCGCGGTTGGGTCAGGGAGGGCCGTGCTGGCTGACGCCCGGCCCAAAACGGTAATGCGGCTGGGGGGGCGCCGGCTGGAAGGCGCTCAACTCTTCGATCTCGGCCTGCAGTCCTCCGGGGGCCGCCGCCAGGACGGCGCGCACGTGCGTTTCAAGGACGGCGGGCGAGCAGTCGACGCGGGCATTGAGCAGCCAGACAGCCTCGTCGGGCAGCAGATGGGCGCTGCGCGCGTCCCAGCTAATGGCCGCCGGCGCGGGACCGCAGAGGCTGGCTTTGATCAGGCGCCCCTGGAGCTGCTCCTGCTGGCTGGCCGCCGCCTCCGCGCGATCGGGAACCTGGCGCCTGTCCGGCTCCTCGCTGAGGAGGCGCCGCAGGGCCTGCGGGGCGACGAGTAGCTTGATATGGGCGATGACCAGCCCGGCGCGCGCCAGCCGCTCCTGAAGCTGGCTGAGCAGGGCGGCAGCCCAGGCCAGTACCCGGCCCGCTTCGCCGTTGCTGGTCCCGATCGGATGAGAGGACTGCAGGCGACCACGGGCGTTGAGCCAGCCCAGACGCGCTTCGGCCCGCGCATAGCGCCGATAGTCGAGGTCATCCAGGCGATGGGCTTCGGCCTCGCTGACGCGGGCAGTGTTGACGTCCTGCAGCAGATTATCGAGCCAGAGGGCCACGCTCTCGCGCCGGCGCGCCGTCATGGGCAGGACTGGTACCCCGGGACAGTAGGCCCGCAGCCAGTTGCGCAAAAAGAGCTGCTCGTCGGCAGCGAGCAGGTCGCTTTTGTTGATCAGGAGCAGGTCACCCTCTTCGATCTGGCGGGCGAAGAGATAGGCGACGTCATCGTTGAGCAGGCTCAGGTCGCCGTGCCGGATCAGATGGGAGAGACGCGGACCGTCGACGACGATGCTCAGACAGGCTGGACGGTAATGCTCGCGGTAGAGGTGTAAGAGGGGGAGGATGACGGTGGCCTGCAGGTCGGTGCAGCTCCCAACTGGCTCGGCCAGAATAACGTGCGGCTCGATGCGCCGCTCCAGGTCGGCGACGGCCTCTAGCAGGTCGCTGAAACGGCAGCAGAAACAGCCCGCGGTGACCTCGGCGACGGCCTCGCCCGACCAGGCGGCGGCCAGGGCGGTGTCGACGAGTTCGCGCCCCTGGTCGTTGGTAATCAGGGCCACGCGCAGGCCGCGCTGATGCAGGATGGCGGCAGCCTGAAGCAGGAGGGTGGTCTTGCCCGCTCCCAGAAAGCCACCGGCGATGATCAGCTTGGGCCTGGTTTCGTGCACTACGCTCCTCTTTCGTTGGTGAAGCGGCAGCTACTCCTTCTGCTGGACAGCGGGCCCGGCCCCGTCCAGGCACAGGTCACACGTTCAGCGCGGGCCGGCAGATTGCCCGCCACCACGCGCGCTCTAGAGGAAAGGGTACCAGAGGCGCCTTCGTCCTGTCAAGTGGGAACGCTCCCAGGCTTGCCACTCCTCAGCTCAGGGCGCTCACGAACTGAGGGAATGAGCCGCCCCGTTCGTGCTCGCCGCTGCCAGCTCCCGCGCGCCTCGCAAGATGAGCTGCCTCAGTGCTTCGCCCTGGAGCGTTCCTTCTCGGTTTCCGATGACAAGCATCGTTGGTGGATAGACAAAGAGAGGAGCATGTGGGTAATCCACAAGGTAAATATCCAGAGTGGGCAGAAGTCGCCGAAACGGAGCCAGGCTCTTCCACAATGCACGCCGTTCCTTGGGCGTCAGCAATTGCTCACAGGGGCCCAGGATAGCACCAAAAGGACACAGCGACAGGTCCGGGAGGCATCGTGAAGGGGGTTACGACGCCAGCCCGGCACCTGTCGCCGCGCCCGGATCAGAAGAGGGCGCTACAAAGAAGGGCAAAATGAAACAGGAGAGAGGTATCTGGTAAAAGAACCGCTCACAGCTTGTGCGCACGAGGCGCAGCGAGGTATGACCAGACCTCGCCTGATCAGAGCCGGGCCGTGGCCCGGTCCCAGCCGGTCAACTCTCTGCCGCGCCAGCCAGAGCACGAGTCGCCTCCTCAGAGAATGCACCACGGCTCACCGTCGAGCTGCGGGTAGTCGCGCTGATGGATGCGCTCCGCACAGGGGGCGCAACAGGCGGTGAAAGCAATCGATGCATATTCGAGCACCTTGTGCAGGCAGAGATCGCTGGCGATGCGCAGCTGCCATTTTTCGGGCAAATAGCAATACTCGCGAGCCACATAGTCGCGCAGTTCCTGAGCCAGCCGGGTGGGCATGCGCAGGCCGTAGCGATGCTCCGTCAGGCGGCCACAAATACAGCGGTCACCGGCGCGCCGATCGAGAGAGGAGGCCGCGCCATCCTCGCAAGGAGGCTGATCGACGGTGCCGACGGGTGCGGCGCTCTCGCTCTGCTCTGGCATAGTCTGCTTACTCCTTCTTGCTTACTACTCCTTCTCGCTCCTTCTTGCTCCTTCTCGCGCTCTTCGCGTAGCGAGCACGCCAGCCTTTCCCAACGAGGCGGGCCAGCCCAGCCTGGCCGGGAACGGGGGCGGCTCCGGCCAGGCTGGCAGCCAGGGCCTGGCGCCCGGTGCCCCAACTCCCGAGAACCAGGGAGCACTGGCGCCCTCAGCCCTGCCGCCTGGTGGCCAGGCCGGGCCAGCCGCCCGCCCTGCCCGCCTCCCTGCTTCTTCTCCTGCTCTTCCTCCTGCGTCCTGATGCTGCGGGCAGCGGATCTGGCCAGCTTGACGACGTGTCCCGCCTGCGAGCGGGGAGCTGCCGCGGACGACCCTGCTCCGCTCCGTGCTGCGCTCCGCTGGACTGTACTGTACCGCGCTGTGCTGTGCTGTGCTGTGCTGCTCCCTCCCGCTGTCGCGGCGCCGGTGCCAGGGCCAAGGGTTCAGGGCCGGCCCAGGACAGCGAGCAAGCCAGGCAGTCAGCAAACCAGCCAGGCAGCCAGCAAGCCAGCAAGCCAGCTCACCGTTCACAGGGTCACGCTGCGACCCCGGTGGCCCGCCCGCAAGAAGCGCGAGAGGCGGGCGGGCCGGGGGTGATGGCTCGCAGGAAAGGAGCGTCGGTACGCGACCACGATCCGCCCGGGGTCCCTCCGGGCCTGTCGCTGGCTACGCCTTACGCCGCTCGCACCCACAAGAACGGCCTCGGAGCAGACCGCTCACCAGTCCGCCCCGGCCTGGCCGGGCTCGGTTCAC
>NZ_BDGT01000052.1 GCF_001748285.1 Thermogemmatispora onikobensis
TGGACGGCGCGCCTGGGCGATCCAAGCGGACGAGAGAATGCGCGCAAGCCACTGAGCGCCGAGCAGGTCAAGGCCAATGCCGCTACTTATCTCGACCAGTTCTATCGCATCGTTGATCGCGAGCAGACCGAGGTACGCTGGCAGAGCGAATGGTTTGATCAGTTCACCCTGGCCGATGTCATGCGCCTGCTCAGCTACAAGACAGTGGCACAGATGCTGGCCCGCGACGATTTTGCCAAGCGTTTCCACAGCGGCATCGAGATCTATCTGTCAGAATTGATGTATCCACTCTTGCAGGGCTACGATTCAGTGGCACTGCGTGCCGATGTGGAGATCGGCGGTACCGATCAGACCTTTAATTTGCTGGTGGGGCGAGAGCTGCAGCCAATCTTTGGTCAGCCACCGCAGCAGATTCTCACGGTGCAACTGATCGTGGGGCTGGATGGCCAACTGAAGATGGGCAAATCGCTGAATAACTATATTGCCCTGACGGCCCCACCCAACGATATGTACGGCAAGCTGATGTCGCTGCCCGATCACGCGATGAGAAGCTACTTTGAGACGCTGACCGATGTCCCCGACGAGGAGCTGGAAGAGATGAGCCGCAAGATGGCCGAGGGGACACTTAACCCAATGGTGGTCAAGCGCCGCATGGCTCGTGAAATCGTGAGCGAGTTCCACGGTTCCGAGGCCGCTCAGGCAGCGGAGGAAGCTTTTATTCGCCAGTTCTCCCAGCGACAGCTCCCAGAGGAGATGCCTCTCTATCCGCTGACGGAGCCGGTCAATATTGTCACCCTCCTGGTGGAGGCCAGGCTCGTTCCCAGCCGCAACGAGGCCCGTCGCCTGATCCAGCAGGGAGGCGTGAGCTTCTTCCCCCACGGCGCTACCAGCGAGGTCCAAAAGATCGAGACGCCCGATTTCATGGTGCCTCCCAGTGAGGGCGCCGTACTCAAAGTTGGCAAGCTGCGCTATCTGCGCATTACTTCGCCTTCTTCTTCTTCAGTCCAGTCTTGAGAATGCTCGAAGCAGGTGGGCCTCGCAGCGCTGCCAAGGCTGTGCTGCGAGGCCCACACCCGACTTGATGATTTCTGCCAGCAAGGAGGAATGCGATCGCTATGCCACCACAGGCAACCATTGGGGTGATTGGCGGCAGCGGACTGTACCGCATGGAGGGGATGACCGATCTGGAGGAAGTGGCGGTAGAGACACCCTTTGGCCCCCCCAGCGATGTGATCACCATCGGCAAGCTGGAAGGGGTACCGGTGGCCTTCCTGCCGCGCCATGGACGAGGCCATCGCCTCAGCCCTACCGAGATCCCGGTGCGCGCTAATATTTGGGCCTTGAAGAGCCTGGGTGTGCAATGGGTCATCTCGGTGAGCGCCGTCGGCAGCTTGCGCGAGCACATTGCCCCGCGCGACCTGGTCGTGCCCAACCAGCTCTTTGATCGCACGAAGAGCCGTGTGAACTCCTTCTTCGAAGGCGGCCTGGTGGTTCATTGCACCTTCGCTGAGCCGTTCTGTCCCACTCTGAGCCGGCTCCTGCTGGAGACCGCCCGCGAACTCGGCGATGTGCGCGTACACGAGGGTGGGACCTATGTCTGCATCGAGGGGCCGCTCTTCTCAACGAAGGCGGAGTCTCTGGCTTACCGCAGCTGGGGCATGGACATTATCGGC
This sequence comes from Thermogemmatispora onikobensis, assembly GCF_001748285.1. Classification (NCBI taxonomy): domain Bacteria; kingdom Bacillati; phylum Chloroflexota; class Ktedonobacteria; order Thermogemmatisporales; family Thermogemmatisporaceae; genus Thermogemmatispora; species Thermogemmatispora onikobensis. Next base: position 1,674 of record NZ_BDGT01000052.1, read on the forward strand.
ATGACAGCCCTGCCCGAGGCCAAGCTGGCCCGCGAGGCCGAGCTGTGCTATGCGACCCTGGCCTGTGTGACCGACTACGATTGCTGGCATGAGAGTGAAGAGTCGGTCTCGGTGGAGCTGGTGGTACAGAATTTGAACGCCAATGTGACGAATGCTCAGCGCATTTTGCGCCGCCTGGTCAGCAAGATCCCTGCCGACCGCAGCATGGTGAGCTGCGATTGCTCCCAGGCGCTGGCTGCGGCTATCATTACCGACCGCGCCGTGATCCCCGAGGCGGTGCGCGAAAAATATCGCCTGCTGATCGAGAAGTATCTCTAATTCTGAGGCTACGCGGAGCACCTGCCCCCTGTCGACCCGACCGGCTGCAGTCCGGGGAGAAGGCAGGCCGCGCTCCGCCCGCCTCCGATTCGGGTCCCTCTCCCATCTATGGCAGCCCGGCCCTCTAGCCTGGCAGGGCGTGGAGCTGCTGCCCCAATTGGGTGATAGCCTCGGCAGGGTGACGCTCTCCCAGCAAGGCGCTGTAGACTGCCGCCTGAACGGCGCTGGAAAATTGCGCGTACTGCGCCAGGCGCGGACGTAACTGTCTCCGCGCCTCCAGCATTTTCCGAAAGAGGGACGCTTGCGTAACCCAGCATCAATCTTGACAAGAGACCTGGGACAGGTGTACAATAAGTCCTGGTCCGCGAAGGCAGATCCTGCAAGAGAGAACGAGCGGAACAGACCGGTTTTCTCCCCGCCCTGCCGCTCGGCGCAATTGGGTCCTGCGCGGCAGATGTCTGTGAACCCCGCCAGGTCCGTGAGGAAGCAACGGTAAATGGACCTCTCTGGGTGTCGCAGGGTTGCCTGATTGCGCTGAGCGGCAGGGCCGGGCGAAGGCCGGTTTTCTGTCTGTCTGGCACTTCCGTCTGCCTCACACGCGCATCCGTTCTGTCCTTCGCCCGACGGCCCAACCTCTACCGCCCCGCGGCACGTTGCCCTTGTCGGCGCGACGTGACATGACGTGCAGGTCCACCTGGCTGGTTCTTTGCTTTGATCTGGACCAGCACCAGCACCACCAGGCCCGAATAGCTAGGCCAGACCCGTTCTTGCTGGAATTTGTGAGAAGTATGCCCGGAGCGGCAGGCTGAGAGGTCGGTTGCAGAGGGGACGATCCGCACGAGGATACTGCATATGAGTTCACAGGCGCTTTATCGCAAGTGGCGTTCCCAGACCTTCGAGCAGATGGTTGGCCAGGAGGCCGTTGTCGAGACGCTGAAACACGCCCTCAGCAGCGGCAAGCTGGCCCACGCCTACCTGTTTACCGGTCCGCGCGGCACCGGCAAAACAACTACCGCCCGCCTGCTCGCGAAAACCATCAATTGCCAGCATCCTCGCAACGGCGAGCCTTGCAATGAGTGCCAGCAGTGCCGCGAGATTACCGCCGGAACCTCCTTCGATGTGATTGAGATCGACGCTGCCTCAAATCGCGGCATCGATAACATCCGCGAGCTGCGCGAGAAGGTCATGGTCCGCCCTACCTCCGGCAGGTACAAGGTCTATGTTCTCGACGAGGCCCATATGCTGACTACCGAGGCCTTCAATGCCCTGCTGAAGACCCTGGAGGAGCCGCCGGAGCATGCAATCTTCGTGCTGGCCACCACCGATATGCATAAGATGCCAGCCACGGTAATCTCGCGCTGCCAGTGCTTCTATTTCAAGCGCTTCACGACCCGCCAAATTGTGAACCACTTGCACTACATCGCCAACCAGGAAGGGGTGACGCTGGAGAAGGGAGCCGCTGAACTGATCGCGCGCGCCGCCGCCGGCGGGATGCGCGATGCCCTCAGCCTGCTGGATCAGGCAATCGCTTACTCGGGAGAGCGGGTCACGCTGGCTCAGGTGCAGGCGATGCTGGGCGTGGCCGACCCGCAGGCTATCGAGAAGCTGGTGCAGGCAGTGGCGGCAGATGAGAGCGCCACAGGTCTCCATCTGATCCACCAGCTGGCCGAGGATGGGGCCGACCTGCGCCAGGTCAACGCCCAGTTGGTGGAGTACTGGCGCGCTCTCATGCTGGCCCGCGCCGGGGCCTCCCTGGCCGAGATTCTGGATCGCAGCGATGAAGAGATCCGCCAGATCCAGGAGCTGGCCCGCCATTTCTCCCTGGAGGAATTGACAGGCTTTGCCCGCATCTGCGCCCAGAACGAGCTGCTTCAGAGGGGCCTGGGAACACCTCAATTGGCCCTGGAACTGGCTTTCCTGGAATGCCTGGAGCTGCGCCGCCGCGCTCAGATGGGTGAGACCCTGCCGTCAGCCACTGGCCCCGCCGGGCCCAGCGCCATGTCGCCTGCTCCCTCTCCCAGTACACGCCCAGCGCCACCGTCCTCTCCTTCAGGACGCAGCGAGGAGGAACAACACGGCGAGGCCAGCCCCTTGCGGCCATTCTTGCCCCCCTCGCGCTCAACGACAGCGGGCAGCGGACGCCCCCGCCCCGAGGCCGCTCTCCCCCCTTCGCCTGCCGCTAGCAGTACTATAGGAACAGCCGCCCCAATGGGAACGGCAACACCTGCCTCTGCGCCAGCCTCAGCCACCACCGCCAGCCGTCCAGGCTCCGGCGCTCGCCCGCTCTCCGGGGCCTCCTCAGCCGCAGCCTCAACCAGCGGAGGGACGCTGACGCTGCAGCAGGTGCAGCAGTCCTGGGAAACGATTCGGCGCCGCGTGAGCCAGAAAAATCACAAAGCCGCCTCCTGCCTCCAGGACTTCCACGTGGTGGATGTCGAGCAGCATGGTGGTCCGCCAATAGTGGTCATTCAGGCCGAGCATCAACCACACTTTGATTTTCTCAACCAGGGCAATCGCCATAAGCCGGTAGAGCAGGCTCTCGAGCTGGAATTTGGCATCAAATGCCTGGTGCGCCTCTTGCCTCCAGGCCAACCAGCAGGCTCGCCCCTCTTCGGACGCTCTGTGCTGCGTCGTGATCCCGCGACCTCAGCCAGTACCAACTCCCCCCAGGGGCAGGGAGTGGAGACTTCAGAGACGGGAACAGAAGAGCCTCAGTTAAAGGCAAGTGGCCCCGAGGCCCCAGACTTCCCCCCCCTTGCCAGAAACGGCACGGTGACAGAAAATGAAAGAGGAGGTGGCAGACCCGAGGCAGAAGCAGTCTCTATCGAGTACGCGGAGCCAGCGGCCCAGCCACCCGCGCCTCCTGCTCCCAGGCGCGCTCCTGCCGTCGCCGAGAACCGACCTGAGCGTGCAACCCCGGCGACCAGCGCGCCCCACCCCCAGAGCAATGGCGCTTTGCCTCCGCCGGCGGGATTGCGAGCGAAGGCAAGCAGCGATCCACGGGTGCAGGAGGTCATCAAGACCTTCAACGCGGAGATCATCGACATCGACATTGAAAAAAGCGAGTGAGGAGCTTCTCTTATGAACATGCGAGAAATCATGAAGGCTCAGCAGCGCCTGCAAAAATTGCAGGAGGAACTAGAGCAGAGTCAGTTTAACGGGAGCGCAGGAGGCGGTGCAGTCACAGTCACCATGAAAGGCAACTACGAGATCACCGCCATCAAAATCGATCCCGAGGCGGTCAATCCTGAAGACATCGGCGAGCTAGAGGGGATGCTGCTGTCGGCAGCCAGGGATGCCTTCAGCAAAGTGGCTGAGGCGCAACAGAAGATGGTCAGCTCGATCACAGGCGGCATCAAGATTCCGGGATTGTTCTAGACTATGAGCGAGCTGGCTCCCCCTGTTGCGGCCCTCATCGAGGAGTTCTCGAAGCTGCCGGGCATCGGCATCAAGACCGCACAGCGCCTGACCTTTTATGTGCTGCGCAGCCCAGCCGATCAGGCGCGCCGACTGGCCGAGGCCATTTTGCGTGTCAAGGAGAGCATCATTTACTGCTCGCGCTGCTTCAATATCACGGAGCACGATCCCTGCAGCATCTGTGAAGATCCTCAGCGCGATCGCCAGCTGGTCTGCGTGGTTGAGGAGCCGCTGGATGTCCTGGCCCTGGAACGCACCGGGGCCTACAAAGGTCTCTACCACGTGCTGCATGGCGCGCTCTCTCCCCTGGAAGGCATCGGGCCTGATAATCTGCGCATCAAAGAGTTGCTCGAACGCATCAGACACGAGGAGATTCACGAGGTCGTGCTGGCCACCAATCCCAACTTCGAAGGCGAGTACACGGCCAATTACCTGGTCTCTCGCCTGAAAGAGCTAAAGCCAGAATTGGCCCCACGCCAATTGAAGATCACGAGCCTGGCCCGCGGCTTGCCTATCGGCGGCGACCTGGAATATGCCGATGAGGGTACCCTGCGCCGCTCCATTGAGGGACGCCTCGATCTCGGCGCCTGAAGCCTGCCAATGTCTTCCGTTCCGCTCGCTTGTTGACTTTCTTTGACAGATGTTCTACACTCATGCTGATCTTGCTCCTTCTATTCTAGCTCGCCAGAACCTGGCATGAGTCAGAATCAGCCGACGCCACCAGGGACCAGCGGCGAACAGGCATAAGAGCAGCACAGCAGGAGAGATCACTCAGAGCGAAGAGGGGTGGAAGCCGCCTCTTCCGCTTTCTGACCCTCACGAGGGAAGATATTCTGTGAGAGCGAGAACAGCAGGAGGTCATCCGATGCTGCCCGCGTTTACCTCTCACTTGGCAGGGGCATCGGGCCGCTTGTGGTTGGATATAGCACGAAAGGTGGCACTATGATGACCAGGAAAGAGAAGATGAGCATCGCTTCGGGCACGAATAGTAGCGCCCCGGCCAGTGAGCGGGAGCGCGCGCTTGAACAGGCCGTCCAGCAGATCGAGCGTCGCTTCGGGAAAGGGGCCATTATGCGCCTGGGCGAGGCGGCTCACGCTCAGGTGGAGGCGATCCCAACGGGATCAATCGCCCTCGATCTGGCAATCGGTGTGGGCGGCGTGCCTCGCGGTCGCATTACAGAGATCTATGGCCCGGAGTCCTCGGGAAAGACAACGCTCTGCTTGCATATCATCGCCAACGCTCAGCGCGCCGGCGGCTATGCGGCTTTTATCGATGCGGAGCATTCGCTCGATCCAGCCTACGCCGCTCGCTGCGGGGTGGATATCACGAATCTGTTGATCTCTCAGCCGGATTCGGGCGAGCAGGCCCTGGAGATTCTCGACGCCCTGGTGCGCAGTGGAGCCGTGGATGTGGTGGTGGTGGATTCGGTGGCCGCTTTGACTCCCCGCGCCGAGATCGAGGGCGAGATGGGCGATTCCCATGTCGGCCTCCAGGCCCGCCTGATGAGCCAGGCCATGCGTAAGCTGACATCGGCTATCACAAATTCGAACGCCGCGATCATCTTTACGAACCAGCTGCGCGAAAAGGTGGGCGTGATGTTCGGTAACCCGGAAACCACTTCCGGTGGCCGCGCGCTGAAGTTCTATGCTTCGGTCCGCCTGGATATCCGTTCAACGGATACGATTAAGGTCGGCCAGGAAGTAATCGGTCGCCGTACCCGGGTGCGCGTGGTGAAGAATAAGGTGGCCCCTCCCTTTAAGGTGGCTGAGTTCGATATTATGTATAGCGAGGGTATTTCTCGCGAGGGTGGCCTGCTCGATCTGGGCCTGGAGATGGGCCTGGTGAAGAAGAGCGGCGCCTGGTTCACTGTGGGCGATATCCGCCTCGGTCAGGGTCGCGAGAATGCGAAGGAGTTCCTTCGCCAGAATACGGATGTGGCCCAGGCTCTGGAAGAGCAGATTCGCAGCAATATGCTGTCGTTCCGCGGTGGCGAGGCCGAGCCACTGGAGGATGGCCACGCAGATGAATCTCCGACAGAGGCGCTGGAGGAGCTTTGAGCGCCTCTCAGCAATGAGTGCGTGAGCAAGATGAGGCGAGAAGCAGCTTGATCAGTCGGCAGGCAGCCCTTAGCCCAAGAGGCTGAGCGCTCTGCTATCGCCGCCGCTCCTGGCCGCTGGCTCTCTGGCCCGGTCCGCTGTCGTCTTGGCTCGCTTGCTCTCTCACCATACAGCACCAGAGTGGCGCGGGCGGCGAAAGAGGTCGGGCCGTCCGCGCTTTGCTATTTCCGGCAGGCAGGCAGACAGACAGACAGACAGACAGACAGACAGACGGCGCGAACAGCGCTCGTCTCGCCTATCTTCCATTGGCTCGTCGCTCGCCTGTCTTCCTGGCCGGCCCGTCCCACTCGACTGGCCCTGCTCTCTCCGGCTGGCTGGCCACTTGTGAGTGCTCGCCCTCGTGGGCAGAGGCAAGCGAGAGGAAAAGCAGCCAGGCCAGTCAGTACGCAGTTCGTATGACGAGGAGGCTCTATGGGACAGGTTCGCTTCGACTTTAGCGGTGAGGTGGCGCTGATTACCGGTGGTTCCCGCGGTCTCGGCCTGGAGATCGCTGAGGCTTTCGGTCAGGCCGGCGCAACGGTGATCATTACGGCTCGTCGCGAGCAGTGGCTCGCGGAGGCGGAGCGCCATCTGAAGGAACAGGGGATCACGGTCTCCGCTCAGCTCTGTAATGTGGCCGAGGCCGAGGCCGTCGAGGCCCTGGTCCGCCAGAGTCTGGCCCTCTATGGGAAAATCGATGTGCTGGTCAATAACGCCGGCCAAACCTGGGGCGCGCCCGCCGAGGAGATGCCCCTGGAGCGCTGGCGCCAGGTGCTGGAGACCAATGTGACGGGAACGTTCCTGATGTCTCAGGCAGTCGGGCGCCATATGCTGGAGCGCCAAAAAGGCTCGATCATCAATGTGGCTTCGATTGCGGGCCTGAGCGGCGAGCAGCTACGAACGGTGGGCTATAACGCCAGCAAGGCCGCGGTGATCAATCTGACGCGCTCTCTGGCCGTGGAGTGGAGCGGGCGCGGGGTGCGCGTCAATGCGGTGGCGCCCGGGATGTTCCGCACCCGGATGACGGAGGCCATACTGGAACGGGCTGAGAGCTATATTGCGAGTACTACGCCAATGGGCCGCATTGGGCAGCCGGGCGAGCTGGCTCCGGTGGTACTCTTCCTGGCTTCTGAGGCGGCGAGCTATATCACCGGCCAGGTGCTGGCTGTGGATGGAGGACGCAGCGCTCAGTGAGCGAGGAGCTGATTCTCCCAACGCTGCGCTGGCTGCCGGAAGCGCAGGGCTGGCAGCCGTTCCGCGGCCTTCAGCCCTGTGACTGGCCACCCCAGGTGGAACCCGAGCGCCTCCCTCGCCCGGCCTACGCAGTCGGGACGCGCGTCTATTTCGAGTACGTCGGTCCCCGCCCCTGGGAGGGCGTCATTCAGCTGATCGAGCTGCCCGGCGGTCGCTATCAGCCTTGGGAGGACCTCGATGCGCTGATCGCCCGCCGCTACTATCGGCCCGAGGCGATCGTCTACCTGATCCAGGCCCGCGGCCACCTGCGCCTGGTACGCGCCCCGCGCATTCTCGGCCTTTCAACAGGGAGTGAGCTGCGCCCTTTGCTGGAACATGGCTATGAGGATTTCTGAGCCAGGCCAGAGCCGGACGCTGTCCACTCCACCTCAAGACGCCTCGCCTCGCCTCCCTTCACTGAGCGTGAAGCGTGAGCCAGAGCGGGCAGCCCAGCCAGCCAGAAAGAACAAGCTGGCTGTCCGCTCGCTCACCGTGCCTCTGGACAGGCTCCCTCCGCGGGTTCACGCTGGCCGGCGCCCAATCGGCTGGCTGGTCGGCAAGGAGCTTCCCTTAGCTCTCGTGCTCGCCCAGCAGGCGGCGCACAATGAGGAAGGTGATCAGGGCACTGATCACCGTGACGGCCAGGACCAGGATGATGGTTAGCCGCTGGTCCTGCTGCTCCTCCTCTGGCTGATCAACGATTTCGATGGGGCGGCTGCTCGCCTCGCCGGTTGTCTGTGTCATGACACTGCTCCCTTCTGCTCGGCTTGCGTACCTCTCTGTTCTTTTCTGTTCTTTGGGCCGGTGAGGTTCTGATCGCTCACTGCCCTCGCTCGCGCTTGTGGCACCCTGCTGCGACCCCTTCCTCAATCGTTGGGAAGGATGACGAGTTTGCCAAATTGCTGGCGTTCCTCCATGAGACGCAGGGCTTCGGCGATGGCGCTCAGGGGATAGGTGCCATGCACCACCGGTTTGAGCTGACCACGCGCCACGAGCTTGAGAACTTCGGCCAGGTCGTGGCGTGTGCCTCCATAGGAACCGATGAGAGCAATCTCTTTAATGAAAAGCAACCAGACATTGGTTTCGGCCACATCGCCGCTGGTTGAGCCGCAGGTCACCAGGCGCCCCTTGCGCGCGAGGCAGGCGATGTCTTGCTGCCAGGTATCTCTGCCAATGTGATCGACGATAACATCGACGCCCCGCTTGTTGGTCAGGCGTCGGATCTCCTGCACCAGGTCCGCCGTCCGATAGTTGATGACCTCGTCGGCTCCCAAAGCTCGCGCTCGCTCCAGTTTCTCGTCTGAGCTGGCAGTGGCAATGACCCGCGCACCGCAGAGCTTGGCGATCTGAATGGCCGCGCTGCCAACGCCGCTGCCAGCTGCCTGGACGAGCACATCCTGGCCCGGCTGCAGCGGGGCCCGGCTGGTGAGCATATGCCAGGCGGTGATGGTCGAAAGGGTCACCGCCGCGGCGGAGACGAAGTCGAGGCCCTCTGGCAAAGGAACAATGCTGGAGGCGGGCACACGCACGTATTCCGCAAAGCCTCCTTGACTGGCCAGACCAATGATATCGCTGTTGAGGCAGAGCACTTCCTCGCCCGAGCGACAATACTCGCAGCGGCCACAGAAGAGGTATGGCGCCACTGCCACCCGCTGGCCTACGCTCAGCCCGCTAACGGCGTCCCCCAGGGCGTCAATCTCGCCAGCGATCTCTGAACCACAAATATGGGGCATCGGGGCTACCCTGGTTCTCCCACGGCGTGAGTGCAAATCAAGATGATTCACTCCGCAGGCCCGAACTTTGACAATGACGTCCTGGGGACCAGGCACCGGATAGGGTACTTCTTCGATTTGCAGGACCTCCAGGCCACCGGTCTGGTGAAAGACTGCGGCTTTCATGTTGCCTCCCGTTGGCAAGAGATGGATATTTGCTACGTATGCAAGCTATGATGTATTGTACTCCATTCTCTTGCTTTCGCCCAGATTGTGTGCATCTGGTAATGCTCGCCCTGCCAATCTCAACGACTGCCTTCTACTGCCAGCCTGGAGGAAGAGTGGCAGCGCGCTGGCTTGCCTGTCAGATCCCTTCTCAAGCAGGAGAAGCAAAGAGAGAAGAGGAAGAGGGCTGCCCTGCTGGCGAGGGCGAGGCCCAGTCAGGGGGGCTATCAGGCCAAAAACAAGATCGACCGCAAGGGAGAGAGGGAGGCGCTACGGTTGCTCTGGCCTCCCTCTCCCGAGCGACCTCTCCCTGTGAGGTCGTCTGTAGGAGGGCCACTGTCCACTTTGTCCGCGCTGCTCGCTTTTGTTAGATTAGCTTTAAACCTGAGACGGCCAGGACAATGGCCAGGACAGGGTTGAGCAGTTGATCAGGGATAAATTTACTGAGCTTGCTGCCAAGGTAGACGCCAGGCAGAGAGCCGAGCAGGAGCAGGCCGACGATCTCCCAGTTAATCGAGCCGGAGCTCAGATAGCCCACCATGCCGGCCAGGAGGAGGAGAAACGCCTGGAAGATGTCGGTACCAACAAGCTTCTTTGGTCCCAATTCGGGATACAAGAAGGCCAGGGTGACGATAATCAGGGTACCGCTGCCAACAGAGGTAAGCCCTACCAGGAAGCCAACAAAGGCCCCCGCCAGGATCAGGAGCACCCGCCGATACCAGGATGGATGACCTTCCGCTTCTTCGCTCTTCCCTTCTCCTTGCCCGGCCTCTATGGCCGCCTTTTTGCGCTCGCGCGCTCTCCGCTCGGCATAGCGCAAAAGATAGGGCCGCGCCAGCAAAAGGACAGCAACCAGCACCAGCGTGTACCCAATGGCATGGAGCAGAATGGTATTGATTAGATGACCGTAGTGGGCGCGAATGTATTGCACAAGCAAGACGCTGACGAGAATGGCTGGCACACTTCCACAGGCGAGCCAGAGGGCGGCGCGAAAGTCGATCTGACGCTGACGCGCATGGATGATGGTGCCAAAGCCCTTGGTGATGGCCGAGTAGGTCACGTCCGAGGTCACAGCCCATAACGGGGGAATACGGAAGAGCAGGATCATGATGGGGGCCAGAAGCGAGCCTCCCCCCATGCCGGTCAGGCCGATGAGGAACCCGACCATCAGCCCTGCAAGCGATATGCGAAAATCCATCAATATACCTCCCACACAGGTAACTCAACCAACGCTCGATACCACGGATACTCTGGACTCTGCTGGCTGAATGCCCTGTCCTGACAGAGAGACAACCCGCTGCCCGTCAGCAAGATCCAGCCCCCGGCGCCCCAGGGATCTCTTGTAGGGTTGTCGCTTTGTCTTCTCTACCGATCAACCTGGCAGCGGACTGAGCGGCCCGCTGCCCCTCCTGGCAGAAGATGAGAAGAGGCAGAGCCAGAGGAAGCAGCGAGAGGAGGGCAAGCTGCAGCAACACCTGCTGACCTCCTGGTTGCTCCAGTGGAGCTTGACCGCGTCGCCGGCGCTGAACCACAATGAGGAGCGCATACAGCAGGAGCGTCAGCTCGTTCAGAGCCACCCCCAGGAAAAAGCCGACGCCGCCCAGCACCAGGTAATGGGAGAGGACCGGATGCCGCTCTGTCAGCCGCGCAAGAAGCCAGAGGCCAGCTGCAGTGTAGCCACCGGTGGCCAGCGCCAGCTCGACCAGAATGAGGCCGGCACCGTGGACAGCCATCTCTAGCGTCAGAAAGCGTCGCAGCGATGGCAGCCTGCGGTTTGCGTCCGAGTTAGATCTCGCTGCTAACATCTCTCTCTTTCCTCCGTCTCCTTGCTCCTGATCGCTTGCTCCGCGCGATCACCTCCTTGTCAGGCGCCGGCCTGCAGGCTAGCGGTTGGCGCCTTCCTCGCTCCGCTCGCGCATGGCCTCGATCAGAATGCGCGCCACTTCGGGCCGCGTGAATTCGTGGGGGGGCATCTGGCCAGCACGCAGCATCTGGCGCACTTTCGTGCCGCTGAGAATAACATGCTGGCTGCTGTCATGAGGACAGGTTTTGGTCGAGGCCATGCCCTCACAGGCACGGCAATAGAAGGTATGGTCAAAGAAGAGCGGCGTGATGCCGAGCAGCTTTGCATCAAATTCGGCAAAGATGTGATGGGCATCGTAGGTCCCATAATAGTTGCCGACGCCGGCATGGTCACGCCCTACAATGAAGTGAGAACAGCCGTAGTTCTTGCGTAGAATAGCGTGAAAGATCGCCTCACGTGGTCCAGCGTAGCGCATGGCCGCCGGGAGCACACCGAGAATGACACGGTCGGCAGGATAGTAGTGCTCTAGTAGCACCTCGTAGCAACGCATGCGCACAGTGGCGGGAATGTCATCGTCTTTGGTGACGCCGACCAGGGGGTGCAGATAGAGGCCATCGACGATCTCGAGGGCGCATTTCTGAATATATTCATGGGCCCGATGGACGGGATTGCGCGTCTGAAAACCGACGACGCGCCGCCAGCCACGCTCTTGAAAAAGGCGCCGCGCCTGCTGCGGTGTGTAGCGATAAGCGGCAAAGGTCTGCTCTGGCAACGTCAGGATACGTACGCGCCCACCAAGGAGAACGTCGCCCTGCTGGTAGAGGGCTTTGACGCCGGGATGCGCCTCGTCATCGGTGCGATAGACCCGCCGCGCCTCGCGCTGCTTGTCATAGCGATACTTTTCTTCAAGCGTCAGTATCGCCTGCGGCAGACCGCGCGCATCAACGAGGGCCACCTCGCCGCCTTCCTTGAGAGGAGCAGCCCGCTCCGGGTCGGTAGCCAGGGTAATGGGAATGGTCCAGGGAAGGCCGTTGCTAAGGTGCATCTCTTCGACAACACTCTCGTAGTCGGTCCGCGTCATAAAGCCACGCAGGGGACTGTAGGCCCCCACAGCGAGCATCTCCAGGTCCGCCAGCTCGCGGGTCCCGACGGGCACCTGTGGCAGGCGGCGCGCCCGCTCACTTAGCTCTTGCCTCTCGCTCTCGTCAACCAGGTTGATGACTAGCTCGCCCCCATGAGGGGCAATCAATCCATCTTCTGACATCTGCCGTTTTTCTCCTGCTGCTTGCTCTCTACTGGTACGCTCTCACGATGGGTCATCGCTCTCTCCCTGGACCGCCCGTCAGCCCGACCCGGAGCCGCTTCCATCTGTGCTCCTGCACTCCGGTGGAGCAGGCCGGGCCAGGCACCAGGCATAGTGCTGCTTGCCCAGCCTGGCTTAGGAGGCCAGGCTCTCGCCAGAGTGGCCCACCGGGACCACCTCCTCTGCAAACTCTGGCTCCAGATAGCCCAGCTCGACCAGGCGGGCAAAGATGCGCGCCACGCTCTGCTCCGGCGCCTCACGGTCCGTTTCAATGATCAGCTCGGGCTGCTCCGGCTCTTCGTAGGGATCATCAACCCCGGTGAAGTTTTTGATCTTGCCTTCGTCGACGAGACGATAGAGACCCTTGACGTCGCGCGCACGGCAGACCTCCAGCGGACATCTGACGTAGATCTCGACAAAGCGCCCGATCTCGCGCCGCGCCCATTCGCGTGCTTCGCGATAGGGGGAAATGGCCGCTGAAATACAGATCACGCCGTTGCGCGTCAGCAGCTTGCAGACAAAGGCAATGCGCTTAATGTTGGTATCGCGGTCCTCGCGACTGAAACCCAGACCCTTGCTCAGATGGGTGCGTACCTCGTCGCCATCCAGCACCTCGACGTTGCGCCCACGCGCCCGTAAGCGCTGCTCGACCGCGCGGGCCAGGGTGCTCTTGCCTGCGCCAGAGAGACCGGTAAACCAGAGCGTAAAGCCGCTATTGCCATTCGTTGTCATGAGCCTCTGCTCTCTCCTTTTTTCTTCTTCTTGTTCTCTGGGTTCTTGCTTCTGAGTGATGGCTGTCCCTGCTTGCTGACCAGGAAAGACTGCGCTGGGGCCGACGGCCAGGGCACCCTCTTACGCTTGAGTGCTGGCCCCTGTAAGCGATGGCTGAGACTCGCGCGCGACCTCTTGTAGCACAAGGGCTTCGTAGAGACGCCACTCAGGATCGAACTGGATGGTGGTCAACTCGGCGGTACCGCTGTTGCCCGCGCGCAGGACGACACGCGACCGCTTCCCATCAACCAAGACCCAGGTCTGCGAGCGCGGTTCATAGCTGCAGTCCTGGAGCCAGTCGGTATCAGCATCAACGACGGCCTCGATGCTAGCTCTGCTGCTGGGATGAGTCAGCCGGGCCAACAGCGCCCGCCCGCCAACGGTATCGGCCACAGTGAAGTGCTCGGCATCCAGGATGCGCACAGAGTGAGGATGATCCAGCCCCTCCAGCACTGGCTGCCATGCACCGCTCTCGCGATCAATGGCGATCACCATCCCTTGATGGAAGAGTGAGGCCAGAATGATCCCCGTGGGATGCTCCGCGACGGAGTTGACATGAGTGGTCTGGCTGAGAGTGCCGTATTTCTCCTGACGATGGTCACGCGCTTTGTCAAGCTGCCGCAGGGCCCCAGTAGGAGTATGGGCGAAGCCGTGATCAGTGGCCCACCACTGCCACAGAACCTCACCTTCGCGGCTGACCTCTACCACGAGGTCAAGACCGGTGCTGGCTACCAGATAGCCGCGCGCGCTGCGCGAGATGGAATGCAAGGCGTTGAAGAGGGGCAGCGAGATCACATCACGGCGCAGCTCGCGCAACAGCGGATCGACTTCGTGAATACTGGTGGCGGTGGTAACCAGCACTCCCTCATCGGAGGGAACCATGCCCGCCGCCATGCTGAGCGGCAGTGTGCGCTCAATCTTCCCATCAACAACCAGACTGAGCAGTCCCCCCAGGTCCTCGTTGGGCTTCTGCAGACTGCCACGCACAGTCAACGGACAGGCAAGCTGCTGGCCCGTATCGGCCCAATGCTTTTTGAGAGTCGAGTGCTTGGTTGAGATGCAGCTGACGAGAAGGTTCATAACCGCGCTTCTCTCCCTTTCTGGCCCTGCTCAGCCAGGTCTCTCTCGGGCAAGGCCATTGTGAACATGATGTCATGATGACCGGTCACGATAGGCCCAGGCGGGCCACTGCGGGCAGCGCCTCCAGCGTGGGCACAAAGAGGACCGAACCAACGCCTGGCCAGGCCGGCTCGGTCCGGTCCCCTCTGGCACCATCGCCGCACGCACGCTTTGTTCTTCCGCCCCACCCTTTACGCTGTCCGCTTTGTTGATTTTGTCTATCAACAATGTCGAGTACATCTGTTGTTACTATACTACTGTAGAGGATCGCATCTTGTCAACCCTAGGGCCGCTAGAGCAGAGCAGGCCCAGCCAGCGAGCCGGCCAGGACCTGAACCCTTGACGCTGTGCCTGTCACGCGCTATCATCGGAGAAGTTACCAGACAGCTATGAGGAAAGTATCAACAGACTATCAAAAGATTGCAAAAGATCGGTAGGCGTAGAGACGGAAGATGTTGAACAAGCTACGGGGTCGCAATCTCGCTCATCCTGGCTGCTTAGTGGGGACGACGCTCGGGCTAACGATCGGCCTGATTCTTGCGGCGGTTTTGGCGGCCAGCTTTAACGTAGATATCAATGTGGACCTGATCATCTGGTTCGGCCTGACGGTAGTGCTGGGGGGAGTGGGCTGGATTATCGGTGATCGTCTCTCTTCGCGCTTTCCAGCTCTTGAAGAAGAGCAGCCGCCGCAGACCTGACGGGGTTGCTCTTTCAGGCCCCACCGTAGGGGTAAGCGAGCAGGTCAGTCAGCGCCGGGCGGTCAGGCTGAGAGCAGGCTAGCAGGGAGGCTGGCGCCTGGCGATATTTTGTGGTATAGTAGTTTCTAACTACAAGGATCTCTCGGTTCCACTTGTTCCTGGCAGAGGCGAGGCGTCAGGCAGCGTATGAACCGTTTTCCTTGCCAGCAAGCTGAGCAAAGCCGCTCCAGCGCTCGGGCAATGACGCACAGTGCGTATCGTCGTTGACCGGCTCCGTATCACTGTGGTATCGATCGCTCGCTCGTTGTGGTAGCCCTGGTACCGTGGTGGCCTCCGTGGCGGCTCCTGCGATGCCCATCCTGGCGGCTTCCCCGGCCCTGTTCACCACATGCCACTGATCACCGATACGGGTCCGTTCCTTTTGTTTCAGTCCGAACCTACTGCTTCTTGTCATCTTTTCCCCTTCATGCCAGAAACGATGCGTAGCAGTGACGTGTCTGCCCGACACGGTCCAGGAGGACAAGCGATGTCAAAGAATGAGTTTCATCAGCCCGTCTCTAGCGATTCGGCCCCCAGGGGCAGCCGCTGTGAATGGTGCGGTGAGCCGGCGGAGCGGCAGCTCACGGCCATTGGCGGCCTCTACCATAACGACGGCGGCCTCTTCTGTCGCCCCTGTGGTGAGAAGTTTATCCAGGCAGTCCTGAACTCGCTGCAGTTTCCCGGTCAGTTTGGTCTGAGCGCGCGCTAGCGAACGAGCCGCTCACTCAGGCCAATCCCAGCGCCATCCAGGTAAGCCTGGCTTGCTCTCGCCTGGCCCGGCCCAGTCTGTCTTGCCCATCTTTTACTGCAACCACAGCCCGCCGTCACGCAGGCAGGGAAGGAAGGGCCTGTCACTTCTCCGCGGGGCTTTCGTTTGCTCCTCGCTCCCCCCTCACCTTCAGAAGATTGCAAAGAAAGAGGACGCGCCTGGCAGGACTTGAGCCGGCGCGTCCTCTGGCCATCTTTCTCCGCGCTGTTCGTCTCCTGAGCTGCCGCGCTGTGCCTCGCCCTCGCGCTGCCGATGGGTGGGGGAGAGACAAGCAAGCAAGCAAGCAAGCAGAAAGGCAGGCAGGCGAGCACTGGCGGAGCGAGAGGAGACACGGCTAAGCGTAGCGTCGAATGTATTCCTCGATGCGGAACTCGCGAGGTTCAACGACCTCACGGGCCACGCTTTCCATTGTTGGCCGCTCCTCGCGGTAAAAGAGGCCGATGTACTGCTTCTCGCTGTCGAGGGCATACTCCAGAGCCTTGAGCCGGTTGCTCGGATCATGGTCCTCCGGCAGCGGCGCGACAGCGGCATCCCAGGCATCGAAGGTATTATAGAAGGTTGGGCAGGGGCTAAGCACATGCACAAAGGAGAAACCTCGATGCAGGGTAGCCTGTTCGATGAGGGCCGCCAGCTCCTTGGGGCGAGCGGAGTAACCGCGGGCCACGAAGCTCACGTTCAGCGAGAGAGCGGTCGCGACCGGATTGAACTGCGAGGCCAGCAGGCCATAGGGCGACGACTTCGTCTTGTGGCCATGTGGCGAGGTAGGCGAGGTCTGCCCTTTAGTCAGGCCATAGGTCTCGTTATCCATCACGATGGCTGTAATATCGATATTGCGCAGGGCGGCATGCACCAGATGGCCCACGCCGATGCTGAAGAAGTCGCCATCGCCCCCCACGGCAATCACCGTCAGGTCAGGGCGGGCCATCTTCAGGCCCTGGGCGACCGGGAGGGCGCGCCCATGGACGCTATGGAAGCCGAAGGTGCGAATAAAATGGGGGAAGCGGCTGGAGCAGCCAATACCCGAGACAACCACCGTCTGATCGACCGGCAGCTTGAGGGCGGCCATGCTGCGCAGCGTCGCGTTGAGCACACCAAAATCGCCGCAACCCGGACACCAGGTCGGCTTAACCTCGCTCTTGTAGTCCTTGAGCGTGAGCGTTGGAGTGGTTGACTGAACCACGGCTAACAAACCTCCTCAATGGCCCGCAGGATCTCGCCCGCGGTGAAGGGAATGCCCCCGAATTTATTGACACGAATCGGCTGCAGGCCATACCTGGCCCCAAGCAGGTTGGCCAACTGGCCCGAGTAATTGCACTCAGGCACGATGACTGTCTTGACCGAGCTGATGAAGTTGCGCAGGGCGCGGTCGGGCAACGGCGAGAGAATGCGCAAGTGCAGCGAGGCCACCTTGTAGCCCTTGGCCCGGGCGCGATCAACTGCCTCCTGAATGGCCCCCTCTGTTGATCCCCAGCCGATCAGTCCGATCTCGGCGTTGCTGTCCCCATACGGCTCCGGCTGCGGTAGCTCCTGGGCCGCTGTCTCCAGCTTGCGAAAGCGTTTCTGCATCATGGCCGTGTGGTCTTCCGGTTCATAGTCCGGGTGACCATGCTCGTTATGCTCCAGGCCAGTTGCCGAGTAGGGAATCGCCCCAGGGCCGGGGACGGTCATAGGAGAGATGCCGCTGGCGGTATAGGCATAGCGAGCGAAGCTGGCCGCCAGGGCCGTCGCGGCTTCGTGCTTGCCATTGCGGCTGGCCCCATTCGCGCCATTGGCGCCGTTGCCAGCCGCCTTGCCATACTCAAGGCGGCCCTCGATGGTGAAGGGCTGAAAGACGCTGCGGTCGACGCTCTCGACGCGGGCTGTCAGCGACTGATCGGTGAGGAAGATGACCGGCATCTGGTAGCGGTCAGCCATGTTGAAGGCCAGACCCATCAAGGTGTAACAGTCAGCGACATTGGCCGGCGCCACGATCAGGCGCGGGGTGTCGCCGTGGCCGCCGTAGAGGGCAAAGCTGAGGTCGGCCTGCTCCATCTTGGTAGGCATGCCCGTGCTGGGGCCGGCGCGCTGGGCATCGACAATGACCGCTGGTAGCTCAGCCATCGAGGCCAGGCCGATCAGTTCGGTCATCAGAGAGAAGCCTGGACCAGAGGTGGCGGTCATGGCGCGCACACCGCCGAAAGAAGCCCCCAAGACCGCCGCCAGCGCCGCCATCTCGTCCTCCGCCTGCAGGAAGGTCCCCCCTACCTGGGGCAGCTCCTTGGCCAGGGCTTCCATGATATCGCTGGCCGGCGTAATCGGATAACCTGCGAAGAAGCCGCAGCCCGCCGCCAGGGCGCCCGCTACGACCGCCTGGTTGCCGTTGAGGACGACCCGATCGGCCTTCTCTACAGGGCCAAGCTGGTAAGGGTCCCGCTTCTCGATCTTCTCACGGACATAGCGGTAGGCGATGTCTAGCGCCAGGCGATTCTTCTCCATCAAGACGGGATTGGCCTTGCGAGATTTGGACAGACGGGACTCGACTACCTGGAGTAGCGCCTCCAGCGGTGGCCCGAAGAGGCCCGCTATGGCCCCCAGCATGACCATGTTCTTGGTCTGAAAGAGCTGCACTTCCTTGCGCGCTAGCTCGTTGAAGGGCACGGCATAGGTGATGAAGTCGTCGCTCTCAGGCGTGAAATCGCCGGGATCATAAACCAGTACTCCCCCCCGGCGCAGGTCGCCAATATTACGGTCGTAGGCCTCTTTGTTCAGACAGATCAGAACGTCCGCATAGTCCCCCATCGATCTCACTGGGCGATCGCTGATACGCACCTGGAACATGCAGGGACCGCCCAGGATCTCCGCCGGAAAGGTGCGGAAGGTGAAGACGTGATAGCCCCAGCGCGCGGAGGCGAGCGCCAGGATGTCGCCGCCCGAGATGGTTCCTTCGCCCGACTCGCCACCAATCCGAATCGTCACTTCATTCTCCATTGAATGCCCCCTCTAAAAATTCAACCGCGCCCTGTGCACAGAAATGGCGCGGCCTTAAAAAGCGCTCCCGGGATTCCACAGAGTGCCCGCGACTAACAGCGGTCGCTCTCTGCTCTCGCTCCGGTCTGCGTCTGCTCGACTGCCTTGCACTCAAAACAGGGTGCTTTGCCGATGGCACGGCTCCTGTGTTCACGATGCTGCTGCTGCTTACTGCTGAATCCGCCACTGCACTCGTCGCTGACTGGCTTGCTTGCCCCCCCCGCTCCTTCCTTCTTTCTTCCCAGGAACAGGAGCAGGCACAGGAAGCCAGCCTTGGGCTGTGCTCTACACTGTCGATATTATAGCACAATGTGGACCGTACGATGTATCGATCCAGCACCACGCTGAACCAAATGTCGCGGGGCCTGGTTGACTTTTCTGGCTTCTCCCTCTTCCCAGCGAATCCCGAGTATGTTACAATAATGGACGCAAGGGCCCATAGCTCAGCGGTTAGAGCAGCCGGCTCATAAGTGCGCCGCTGTGCTCTACCTGTCTCTGCTGCGTAGTGCAGCACCACTGGGACCCCTGTGGTTAAAGCCTGGCCTGACCTGATCCCGAAAGGGTTAGGGGACAGCAGCATGGCCAGAAAAGTACGGCTCGGGGGAAACTGCTTACCCCGCTCCGTGCAGCGAGGCCGTATATGGTGAGGAGGGACTTCCGAACCCGAGATGTGCCGCTCAACTACCCGTGCGATGGCAGGATCGCGCACGTTGCCCGATTTGACGACCGTGGTTATGAGGGTCGTCAAGGGTCCCATCGGGCTGATGGCTGGCAGCCCGGCACATCGTAAGGGCACCTACGTACGGACCGAGGCAGGTAGGGAACTGCGGGATCACCTTCCAGGACACAGAGCGCTCGCTGCGCTGTAAGGCTACTTCCGTCGGCAACGCACTCCCCCGGTGAGGGTCAGAGCTGCGCCACTGCCAGGCTGGCTACCAGCGCGATTGCTCCTGTGTCCTCTGGTGACGGAGTGCCCATAGTACTCAAATGATCGGGGTAATGCCCGATACACGGGGAAGGGGCACAGGGTGCTCTTGTTGGCCATGACGGTGGCTCCCCAACCACAGTCTGTGGCGAGAGAGCGCCTGGAGAGCCGTGTGCGTCGAAAGGCGCACGCACGGTTCGGGAAGGGATGACTGTGCTCTGCGCTTTGCCGTCTGACAATCTCCAGTCATGCGACTGAGCGTTCACAGATGGCGCGTAGGCTCTGGTTGTCGGCTTCACCCGGTTGGTCCCTGGTTCGAATCCAGGTGGGCCCACTCTCTTTTTGGCCTTCTGCTTGGGCTAGCTGGCCCGCTCTTCTCTTTTATTCGCGCCGCACTAGGGTTCCCCCGCCAGCGCGGCTATAGCGGCCCGGGCCTTCAGTGGTCGCTACGGCCCCTTCACTGTGCCCCATGAGTTCCCACCAGCACAGTCCTGCTTCTCTTCCCCGATCCAAAGCCAGAGATCTCCAGATCTTCTTAGGAGGACATCCATGCAACCTGGCGGGTCATCAAAATTTTACAGAGACTGGCAGACCGACGCTTGGGGGACTGCGCTCTTCCTAGTCCTCGGACAGCGCGGAAGGTGACAAGCAGAAGGCCAAAAAGGAGGGGCACGGTCGTACCGACCGCACCCCTACTGGTGACGTTTCAGGAAGCGCTCCATACGCCGTAGCGCCTCTTCTAGCTGATCATAAGCGGCGCAGTAGGCACAGCGCACATAGCCAGCTCCACAGGCCCCAAAGGAACTACCGGGTACGACGGCGACGCGCTCCTCTAGCAGGAGCTTTTCGGCAAATTCCTCGTCACTCATACCGGTCTGGGCCACACAGGGAAAAGCGTAGAAGGCCCCCCGCGGCTCACAGGTCGGCAGGCCAATGCGGTTGAGGCCGTCGACAAACATCCGGCGCCGCCGTGCGTACTCGGCATGCATGGCGCGTACGTCTTCTTCGCCGTGACGCAGGGCTTCCAGGGCCGCGACCTGGGCAACGGTGCTGGCGCACATAATGGCGTACTGATGGACTTTGAGCATGGCCTCAAGCAGGGTGGCCGGAGCCGCCACATAGCCGACGCGCCAGCCGGTCATCGCATAGGCTTTGGAAAAGCCGTCGAGCAGGATGGTGCGCTCACGCATGCCCGGCAGCGCTGCCACGCAGACATGCTCCGTGTCGTAGACCAGGCGACTGTAGACTTCATCGACCACTATGTACAGGTCATGCTCCAGGGCCAGATGGGCGATCCCTTCCAGCTCGGCTCGCGGGATGACGGCCCCCGTTGGGTTGTTGGGATTACCGAGGAGAATGACTTTGGTGCGCGGCGTGATCAGAGGCGCGATCTCAGCGGCACGGACGGCAAAGTCGTAGCGCGCATAGGTCGGAACCGGGACGACCACGCCTCCGGCAAAGAGAATATCCGCCTCGTAGGCGACGTAGCCAGGGTCGAGCGAGATCACCTCATCGCCCGGATCAACCAGTGCCCGCATCGCCAGATCGACCCCTTCGCTGACGCCTACAGTGATCAGGATCTCTCTCTGCGGCTCATAGTGCAGACCGTAGCGACGCTGCAACATCGCAGCGATCTCTTCGCGCAATTCAAGGGTTCCATAGTTCGACGTGTAGTGCGTCTCTCCACGTCTCAGGGCTTCAATGCCCGCCTGGCGAATATGTTCCGGCGTCACAAAATCAGGCTCGCCTACCCCGAGCGAGATCACATCCGGCATGCTGTTGATGATGTCGAAGAATTTGCGAATGCCGGAGGGTTTGACGGCCCGCACTCGCTGTGAGAGCGCTTCGCGTTTGAGTATGTCCATGACAAGCTGCCTATCCCTTCTTGTGCACACATGGAGGCCAGAACTGGCAAGCAACGCCCGCGGTTGCTTGCTCACTCTCTGCCAGGATCATCTGCCAGGCGGATGATCCCGCAGGTGCCTTCGCTGTGAGCGTCCTGTCGCCTCTGCTGTTTCCACTGTAGCATAAACAGGCCGAGGAGACAACGCCTCACCTCAGCCCTGACCCCAGATGGTCAGGGGCCCCCTCGTCATTGTCCCTCACTCACCAGCGGCACCCCCCTCTGGCGGTTGTGCTTCGTCAACCGCTGGCCGGGCTTCGTCAGACTCGCCCGCCAGCGCTCATGCTCAGGTGGCCAGACTGCGCAGTTTCTCAACGATGCCCGGCAGGACGGTGAGAACGGTGTCGACGTCTTCTTCGCAGTTGTCTTTGCCAAGGGTCAGGCGCAGACTACCGCGCGCCCACTCGGGCGGCAGACCGAGCGCGACAAGGACATGCGAGGGTTCAACCGAGCCAGAGGTGCAGGCCGAACCGGTCGAGGCGGCAATGTTGAGCAGGTCAAGGTTGAGCAGGATTGATTCACCCTCGACCCCCTCAAAGCAGAAGCTGGCATTGTTGGCCAGGCGCTGCGTCGGATGGCCAGTCAGGCGGCTGCGCGGGATACGGCTCAGGACGCCGTCGATCAGGCGATCACGCAGGGCCCGTAGCCGCGGCTGGACCTGCTCCAGCTCTTCGTAGGCCAGACGCAGAGCCGTGGCCGCCCCTACGATGCCGGCGACGTTCTCGGTGCCAGCCCGCCGCCCACGCTCCTGTGAACCTCCTTGCTGCTGCGGTAGAAGCCGTACGCCCTGGCGCACATACAGGATGCCTACACCCTTGGGCCCGTAGAATTTGTGGGCCGAGAGCGAGAGCAGGTCTGCGTTGAGCGCTTTGACGTCGAGCGGCAAGGCCCCACCAGCCTGGACAGCGTCAATGTGGAAGGGGACCTTGCGCTGCCGACAGAGGCGCCCGATCTCTTCCACTGGTTCGACGGTGCCGATCTCGTTGTTGGCATACATGATGGAGACGAGCACGGTCTCATCGGTTATGGCCCGCGCCACAGCATCGGGATCAACCAGTCCGTGCTCGTCCACCGGTAGGTAGGTGACGTTGAAGCCGAAACGCTCTAGATAGTGGCAGGTGTGCAGGACGGCATGATGCTCGATGGCCGAGGTGATGATGTGCTTGCCTTTGTTCCGCGCGGCCAGGGCAACGCCTTTGATGGCCAGATTGTCGCTCTCTGAACCACAGCCGGTAAACACAATCTCGGTGGGCCGGCAGTTGAGTATGGCGGCAATCTCTTCGCGCGCCCCGTCAATGGCTTGCATGGCCCGCCGCCCCAGGGTGTAAATGCTGCTGGCGTTGCCATACTCGCTGGTGAGATAGGGCAGCATGGCCTCCAATACCCGCGGGTCAAGGGCGGTCGTGGCCGCATGGTCAAGATAGATGACTCGCTCTGGCATGGTTATACTCTTAACATCAAGTACTACTTTTACCGACTTCTTCCTCTACTACTGTTTAGATATTTAAAGTTAACAGTTGTTCTCCGGTCGCTCGCTCCCTGCGACGGAAGAACGCTTGCTTGACGGCTGACTTCATTGTATCATAGAGTGAGCTCCGCTTCCTGCCTCGTTGCACTTCGGGAGCCTCTCGTTTTATTTCTCATAACTACAGCATGTCAAATACGATTTTCTTTCTTTTTATAGATAGTTAAGCATAAAAGAAAGGAATACTCTTATGGGCGAAGAACTTTTCCTTAGCCTGATGCCCGATTTTGAAGAGCTGGCGGGTCAGCGTGTTATCGTAAGACCGTATCGTGAGGAGGACGCTCCTGCGCTTTTCGAGGCGATCCAGGAATCGCGCGCCCATCTGCGTCCCTGGCTGCCCTGGGCAGACCAGCATCAGCGTATTGAGGAGACGCGCGATTGGATCAATCGCCAGCGCGCTGCCTGGCTGGTGCGCGACATCTATAACTGTACGGTGATCAGTCTGGCCGATGGGCAACTCCTGGGAGGGATCAGTTTGAGGCCCCACGACTGGCAGGCGCGTGTCTTCGAGATCGGCTACTGGCTGCGTGCCACGGCCACTGGTCGGGGATATATCACAGAAGCAACGCAACTGCTGACCAGCTTTGCCTTGAGGCAGCTCGGAGCCAACCGCGTTTTTATCCGCTGCGATGAGCGTAACGAGCGCAGCGCCGCTATTCCGCGCCGCCTGGGTTTCGTCTTCGAGGGCTGCCTGCGTAACGAGGCCCTCGCTCCCGATGGCCAGCTCCGCAATACGCTGGTCTTTGCCTTGACACCGGCGGATCACTGGCAGGCCGGCCAGTAAATGAGGAGAGGAGAGGGGTCGGCAGCGACCTCTCTCCTTCAGGACGGGCCCTTCAGTCAAGCTCAATGCAACGCCGCGCACGACCGCCGTCCGCCCCTAGAGGCTGCCCCAGTTGTAGACGGTGTCGGGTTGCACGTGCGGACTGTTATAGGCCAGGGTGATAAGTTCGTGAGCCTGCAGCTGGAGGCTGTGGAAGTCGCCTTGATAAGGCTTGCCATCGACATAGACACTCCAGCCGCTGGCCTGGTCGAGCTGGCTGGGAAAGCCGTTGCCCAGTTCGGCGAACTGGTTTTTCCAGATATCGAAGAACTGCCCGAGAGTAAAGCGTTCGTTCTGCGGCGCCTCAATATGAATAACGCCCGTTGTGTCATGGGTATGGAGCCAGTAGATGCAGTCGCTGGCAATGCCAGTATTGGCCGGAAGCTGCACGGGCTGACCGTTGATGTAGATTGAGAGATGAGCGTGATAGTGTACAGCTACCTGCTCACTGGCATCGCAGTAGACCTGATCGACTGGCGGATAGGCAGCGTCGACAACCGGACGCCCCTGGCTCTGCATCTGGCCTTGCTGATTTTGCGCCTGACTCTGGGAGCCGGTCCGAATGAGGAAGTAGACCCCGCCTCCCAGGAGCAGGAGAAAAATGCCGACGACGCCGATAGAGAGAAGCAGTTTGCGGAGCTGGGCTTGCTGACGCGCTCGCTCGCGCCGCTGTTGCTCTCGCCGCCTGCGCTCCTCTCGCGCTTGCTTCATCGTGAGTTCCTGCTTCCGCTCTCCCACCTGTGACCCTCCCTGTGGGCTGCCCGGACCGGTTCCCGCCGTGCGCCTCACAATGCCACTAGCCTGCTGAGCCTTCCTTTTGCTCATCGCTCTTCTCCTGATGATCCCTCCATCGCCGGCCTCTTCTTCTTCTTGAAGAAGCCCTCGTTCAGGCTGCCGCTGCGAAAGCCGAGAAGATCAAGGGTGACATAGAGATAGCCGAGACGGCGCAAGCCTTCCGTGACCTGGCGGCTCATCTCTTCCTCGATCAGGCGCGGCATGTCCTGCCGCTCGACTTCGATGCGGGCTACGACCCCGTGATGGCGCACACGAACCTGACGCAAACCAAGCTCGTGCAGGAGCTTCTCCGCCTGATAGATCTTCTGCAATGTCTCGATGTCGATGCGTGTCCCATAGGGAATGCGCGAGGAAAAGCAGGCGAGCGCAGGCTTATCCCAGACGGGCAAACCCAGCCAGCGGGCCAGGGCCCGGATCTCGCTTTTGTGCAGCCCCGCCTCCAGTAAGGGACCACGCACGCCGAACTCGCGGGCCGCGCGCTGCCCTGGACGAAAATCGCCCTCGTCATCTTTGTTGACTCCATAGGCGACATAGCGCAGGCCGTGCTGCTGAGCCAGGGCCGTCAGATGAGTGAATAGCTCCGTCTTACAAAAATAGCAGCGATTCGGCTGGTTGGTGAGATAGCGCTCATCCTCAAGCTCATGCGTCTCAACAGTCAGCACCCGAATGCCCAGGTCACGTGCCAGCTGCAGCGCGGCCTCGCCCTCTTCGGGCGCATAGGCAGGCGAGAGCGCCAATGCGCCAAGCGCTCGCTCGCCGAGTTCGTCGTGGGCTACCTTCAAGAGCAAGGTGCTATCGACGCCACCGGAGTAGGCCACCAGAACCGACTCCATCTCTTTCAGAATGGCCTGCAGGCGGCGATACTTCTCCAGTGTCGCGGCCCCAACCTCCAGGGCCGTTACACGTTCATCCTTCGCCGAGGGAGTTGTGAGCATAGAACTGCTGTCGTGCCTTTCTTGGATCTCCCACCCAGGGGGGAACGCCGCGCTGGCCATCCTCCTGTCGCTGGCAACGGGGTCAGCCGCGTTCCTCGCCGAGCTGATGATGATATACTATAGAGCAGTATTGCATTGAAGATCTCGGCTGCGCGCGGTCAAGTGCTATTATAGCATGGCCGACAAGCCTGAGCCGAATCCAGAGATTGGAAGGAGACCATCGTGAGCGGAGAGCCAGGATGCGCCGCCATTCTCCTGGCTGCAGGCACCTCTAGCCGCATGGGAGCAGGTCGCCACAAGCTGCTTCTGCCGCTGGCCGGGCGCCCGCTGGTGCAACATAGCGTGGAGGCCATTCTGCGGTCGCAGGCCCGCCCCCTGGTGATCGTTCTGGGTCATCGGGCCGAGGAGGTGCGGGCGGCCCTGGGCGACTATGCAGCTCATCCGGCAATCGAGCTGGTCGTCAATCCCGCCTATGCACAGGGGATGAGTACTTCGCTGCGCTGTGGCCTGCAGGCCCTGCAGGCTCGCACTGCCCGTCTAGGAGAGCCTGCACCCGCCGGCGCCCTGATCTTTCTCGGTGATCAGCCCTTCGTCTCTGCTGCGCTGATTGATCGGCTGATCGCTCACTGGCGTAGCGCTGGCCGCCGCATCGTGGCTCCCAGTGCTGGGGGTCGACGTGGCAATCCTGTGCTCTTTGCCTCAGATCTCTTCTCGGAGTTGGAGCAGGTCGCAGGCGATGAGGGCGGGCGCCGCGTGCTTGAGCGCCACCGTGCTGAGTTAGCTCTCGTCGAGGTAGAGGAGGCGCTGGCGTTCCATGATGTCGATACCTGGGAGAGCTATCAGACGGCCTTACACGCTCAGTCAGGTGAGGGAGAGGAGCACGCTCCTCAACCCTAAGCGCCGGGAGCTGTGGTCAGTTCCAGGAAGCATGTGAACGAGGAGGGAGGGAGGGAGCAGATGCGCAAGGAGCCAGACGAGCACACACAGTCCCAGGATTCAGCCCAGGAGCAGGCGGCTTTCTGGCTGAACTATGCGCGCGAGCTGTGGGGAGCGATTCGCTATCCCGAGGCGCTCGCTGCCGTCGAGCGGGCCTTAGCCCTGGCCCCCGCTGATCCCGCCGCCTGGTACCTGCGCGGTGCCTGTCTCTGCCTGCTGGCCCGCCATGAGGAGGCCCTGGCGTCCTTTGAGGAGGCCCTGAGTCGGGATAGATGCTATGTCCCCGCCTGGGACGGGAAAGCCTGGGCTTTGGGCGTGCTTGGAAAGCGCGCTGAAGCTCTGGCCGCCGTCGAAGAGGCTCTACGCCTCGATCCTGACTATCTGCAAGCCCGTCTGCGCAAGGCCCGCCTGGAGGCCACCGCCGGGGGCGAGACCGAGTGAGCAACTGGCAAGAGCACGGGGCCAAGACGTGGCTGATCGCTGGTGCCCCGGGAAGATGGTGGGCAAGCGGCCCACAACGTGATAGGATAGAGGCGAGGTGGTTGATGGTTGGGCTACGCCTCGCCCGCCTGCGCCTTGAGCGAGCCAGCCAAGGAGGCTGGGCCACCGCCACACCCGCCCGCTGGCAGGCCAGACCGCTTGATTCAGCGAGCTAGCTAGCCGAATCCGACCACGAGCGAACGGAGAAGTGTCTGCATGTCCTCATCATTGCTTGAGCAAGAGATCCGCAGCCAGCCCGAGGTCCTCGCCCGCCTGCTCGAACGGGAGCGCCCCCACGTCGAGGAGATTGTCGCCTCCTTGCCACCGTTCACCTATGTCCTGATCGCAGCCCGGGGATCATCGGACCACGCTGCACTCTACGCGAAATACGTCTGGGCGGCCCTGGCCGGCCATCCTATCGCGCTGGCCACGCCCTCGCTTTATACTCTCTATGGCCAGCCCCCTCGCCTGGATGGGGCCCTGGTTGTTGGTATTTCGCAGTCGGGCCAGTCGCCCGATATTGTCGCCGTGCTCGAAGAGGGCCGTCGGCAGGGTCGTCCGACGCTGGCCATTACGAACGATGCCAGCTCCCCACTGGCCCACGCCGCCGACCATGTGGTCGCCCTGCACGCTGGACCGGAGCGCAGCATCGCCGCTACCAAGACCTATACCGCCCAGTTGACAGCGCTCGCTCTCTTCGCCGCCGCCTGGAGCCCCGAGCCGGCCAGCCAGTTGGCAGCCGTAGAGGCGCTGCCTTCCGCCGTCGACCAGGTGCTGACGCAATCCGCTGAAATTGCTCGCCTGGCTGAGCGCTACCGCTATATGGATCGCTGCGTGGTGATCGGGCGCGGCTTCAACTACGCCACAGCCTTTGAGCTGACGCTCAAGCTCAAAGAGCTGACTTATGTGATGGCTAATGCCTACTCTTCGGCGGACTTCCGCCACGGCCCGATTGCCACGGTCGACGCCGGCCTGCCAGCCATCTTGATTATGCCGCGCGATGCCACCTACAGCGATATGCGCGAGCTGGCCGAGGAGCTGGGACGTCGCGGCGCAGAGCTGCTGGTCATCTCGGAGGAAGGCGAGGCCCTGGCCCTGGCTCGCACTCCTTTGCCCCTGGTGAGCGGCCTCCCGGACTGGCTGAGTCCCGTGACGGCTATTGTCCCCGGGCAGGTGCTGGCCCTCCATCTGGCCCTGACCCGCGGCTACAACCCTGACGTGCCGCGCGGCCTCCAGAAGGTCACGCTGACGCTCTAAGCCAGTTCCCTCAGTCGACCACCCTCACCTGACCAGACAAAGCAATGCCCCGGCGCTTCTCCGGGGCATCCTTTGTCTTGCCGTCTATTCTAGCAGGCGGGTCAGCCGTCCACGCCAGGACTCACTGACAAAGGCCAGCCGTCCCCGACAGAGAACCGCCTGCAGCGCGAGTGTCCGATCGACGATGAGGAGGTCGGCATCGTAACCAGGCTGGAGCCGGCCCTTGCGCTCGCCGACGCCAGCCGCCAGGGCGGGATTGTAGGCCAGCATGCGGGCAGCCTCGTGCAAGGAGAAACCAAGCAGTTGCACGACGTTGCGCAGGGCCTGCTCCATCGTCAGCACGCTCCCCGTGATGGTGCCATCTGGCAGGCGCGCCGCCCCATCGATGACAGTGGCCTGCTGCCCCCCAAACTCAAAGGAGCGCTCCGGGCTGCCCGCCCCACAGAGAGCGTCGGTAATGACCACGGTGCGCTCAGGCCCCAGGGCTTTGACCAGCGCCTTCATGGCCGCGGGATGGACGTGCACGCCATCGGCGATCAGCTCGCCGCGCACATGACCCGCTTCAACCAGGGCGCCCAACGGCCCCGGCTCCCGATGATGAAGAGGACGCATGGCGTTAAAGCAGTGCGTGACGTGGCTTACTCCCAGGGCAAAAGCCCGCCGCGCCTGCTCGTAAGAAGCATCGGAATGCCCCAGACTGACGGTGACCCCCGCCTCCAGAAAGCGGCGGATCATGGCCTCAGCCCCGGGTAGCTCGGGCGCCAGGGTCACCAGCCGGAGATAGCCGCGCGTCAGCTCTAGAATGCGCTCGGCCTCCGCTTCGCTGGGCTGGCGCAGCCACTCGGGCTGGTGCGCCCCCCGGCGCGCGATGTTGAGATATGGACCTTCCAGATGGATGCCCAGCGGCTCAGCTACCGGCTCCCGACTGGCCTCACAACGCTCAATGGCCTCTACCGCCGCCTTCAACTGCTCTTCCGGCAGGGTATAGGGAACCCCAATCACCCCGATAAGAAAGGCTGTG
Source organism: Thermogemmatispora onikobensis (assembly GCF_001748285.1). Lineage (NCBI taxonomy): Bacteria > Bacillati > Chloroflexota > Ktedonobacteria > Thermogemmatisporales > Thermogemmatisporaceae > Thermogemmatispora > Thermogemmatispora onikobensis. The sequence goes on from NZ_BDGT01000052.1 coordinate 30,785, forward strand.
GT